>JAGASC010000388.1 GCA_017621905.1 Roseburia sp. | reverse complement strand
TAGTTACTGTTCAATCCGTTCCAGTAACGCTTGATTTCCCCATTCCAATTCGCTTCGCGAAGGGGAATGGGGAAATCAACGCCTGGATCATTTTCTTACACAGCCCGACAGCAAGTGTCTGGCTGCTGTGTGAACAGTAACATTATGATAATTGTACAAAAAAGAAACAGTTTCCTTTATTGACAAAAAAGGAAACTACTGTTAATATTATGCCATGCCCATGAGGGAGTAGCAGGCACAATTTTGTGGAATAAGTTCAACATCATGATTGTTTTACAATCTGACTTATTTTAAATTGCCAGACTCATGTATAACTATAAAGCTATACATGAGTTTTAATATCAGACAAATTTAAGACCAGGTATAACTTTTATAGTTATATCTGGTTTTTTATTACTCATGACAATAGAAAGTTCCCAGAGCGTACTTTCTATTGTTCTGATACTCAGGAAGGAGAATGCATATGCAACATTATTGTGAAAGCAAAGAAAAAGTATTAAAGGACTTACATGCCTCCGAAGAAGGTCTTAGTTCTTCAGAAGCGGTCAAAAGACTGGAAACAAACGGAAAAAACCAGCTGGAAGCAGCCAAACCAAAACCTCTGATTCTCAGATTTTTTGAACAGTTCACGGACCCTATGACCATTGTATTGCTGGTCGCAGCCGCTGTCAGCGGTGTACTGGCTGTGGTGGAAAATGAAAGCTTCGCCGATGTTATTATTATCTTAGCCGTAGTTATCTTAAATGCAGTACTTGGTGTTTACCAGGAAAGCAAGGCCGAAAAAGCAATCGAAGCTTTACAGAAAATGTCCGCCGCCACTTCAAAGGTAAAACGTGACGGAAAGGTTCAAATCGTTAACAGCACCGATCTGGTGGTTGGTGATGTGATTCTTTTGGAAGCCGGAGATGCTGTCCCGGCTGATGCAAGAATTCTGGAAAGTGCCAGCCTGAAAATTGAAGAATCTGCACTGACCGGAGAGTCTGTTCCCGTTACAAAATTCATTGACATCATCAATTTACGGGACGGCGCAAAGGATGTTCCCCTTGGTGACC
The DNA here is from genome assembly GCA_017621905.1 of Roseburia sp. Taxonomy (GTDB): domain Bacteria; phylum Bacillota; class Clostridia; order Lachnospirales; family Lachnospiraceae; genus Roseburia. Next base: position 4,666 of record JAGASC010000388.1, on the reverse strand, counting down.
GCAAAAACATGATGTATATGGGAAGTACCGTTGTCTATGGCCGAGGCACTGCTGTTGTCACAGCAACCGGCATGGATACCGAAATGGGCAAGATCGCAGATGCCCTGACAAAAGCCGAAGAAGGCCGCACGCCATTACAGCAAAAATTAGATCAGCTGTCTAAGATTTTGACAAAATTGGTTATCGTTATCTGCCTCGTTGTATTTGCAGTTCAGCTCATCAAGGCCGGCAGCCTGGATTTTGAATTAATCATTGATTCCTTTATGGTTGCTGTTTCCTTAGCTGTAGCGGCGATTCCGGAAGGACTTACAACGGTTGTAACGGTTGTATTGTCCATGGGTGTTACCAATATGTCAAAGCGAAATGCCATCATTCGTAAACTGACAGCTGTTGAAACCCTTGGATGTGCCCAGGTCATCTGTTCCGATAAAACAGGTACACTGACCCAAAATAAAATGACCGTCGTAGATTTCTTTGGTGAGGATGAAAAAGATCTTGCCGCAGCCATGGCACTTTGCAGTGACGCAGAGATCGACAACGAAAAAAATGTAACCGGAGAACCTACAGAGGCCGCTCTCGTTGCATGGGCGGATAAATTAACGCTCGATAAAAATATGCTAAAGGCAAAACTCCCCCGCTGCGGAGAAGCTCCTTTCGATTCCGGAAGAAAGATGATGTCCACGGTCCATAAAACAGAGAATTCCTATGTACAGTACACGAAAGGCGCGCCTGACGTAATCATCCAAAGATGTGCTTACTATCTGGAAAATGGCAAAAAGGTTCCTATGACGCAGGAGTACGAAAACCAGATCTTAACAGCAAACAAATCCATGGCTGACCGTGCCCTGCGTGTACTTGCCTGTGCTAAAAAAGTCTGGGAAAATGAGCCGGAAGAATTCAGTCCCGAATATCTGGAAAAAGACCTTTGCTTCCTGGGACTTTGCGGCATGATTGACCCGGTTCGCCCGGAGGTAAAAGCTGCTATCGTGGAATGTAAAGAAGCCGGTATCCGCCCGATTATGATTACCGGAGACCACATCGACACTGCGGTTGCCATTGCAAAAGAATTAGGAATCATCGATGAAACCACAAAAGCAATCACAGGCTCCCAGCTGGACGAAATGAATGATGCGGAATTTGAAAAAACCTTCCAGAGCATCAGCGTTTATGCCCGTGTGCAGCCGGAACACAAGACCAGAATTGTAAATGCATGGAGAGGCGACGGTTTCGTTACTGCTATGACAGGCGACGGTGTCAATGATGCACCTTCCATCAAATCCGCAGATATCGGTGTCGGCATGGGTATCACAGGAACTGACGTTACAAAGAACGTTGCCGATATGGTATTGGCAGATGACAACTTTGCTACCATCGTTGGCGCCGTAGAAGAAGGCCGTAAGATTTATGACAATATCCGCAAGGCAATTCAATTCCTGCTCGGTTCCAACATGAGTGAAGTATTCAGTATCTTTACTGCCACATTGATGGGATTTTCTATTTTAAAACCGGTTCATTTATTATGGATCAATCTGGTAACCGACTGCTTCCCCGCCCTTGCCCTGGGCATGGAGGATGCAGAAGAAGATGTTATGAAACGCAAACCGCGCGCTGCAAAAGCCGGTATATTTGCGGACGGCATGGGATTTGACGTCATCTACCAGGGTGTAATGGTAACTGTACTTGTTCTGATTTCTTACTTTACAGGACACTATCTGGAAACCGGAACATGGACCATCGCTGACAGTGCAGAAGGAACAACTATGGCATTTCTTACCATGTCAATGGCTGAAATTTTCCATAGTTTAAATATGCGTTCCCAGCGAGGAAGTATTTTTAAACTGAAAACAAAAAACAAATTTTTATATGGTGCTGCTTTTCTTTCTCTGCTTGTGACCACAATCGTTTGTGAAGTACCTGCGATTGCAGGTGCATTTGGACTGACAAGCGTTGAGCCGTTGGAATACTTCGTCGCAATCCTTTTAGGCGCATGCGTTATCCCAATTGTAGAAATCGTAAAGGCAATTCAAAGACAAAAAGACAAAAAATAATGAAAAAGACCGGAGCCGCCACATTTATAATTTATTCAATCATAAATGCAACGGCTCCTTTGATTGTTTATGACAAATAGAACGTACTTTTCAGCCTCATAAAATTTCTTCAATATGCGAAACATACTCCAGAGAACGCAGCGCCTCAATAATTTCGCTGTGCTTTTTATACTTTTTCAGTTCCCGACTGCTGATGGTAAAGGATACCGTATAAACGCTGAGCCCGGAATTGATATAGGCCGGGTTCAGCTCTATATCATCAATGCGCATTCCCAGACGGCGAATCGTTGTGGTAAAATAACGCAAGTCGCACTTATTGTTCAGTTCCAGATGAACTTCAAAGTGATTGGATTTGTCCTTCAAATATTTTTCAATTGCAGGAAAAAAGCTCAAACTGCACAACAGTGCCACAAAGGCAATAAGTGCAACCGTATATAGTCCCATTCCGATGGCTACACCGATCACTCCGCAAGTCCACAGACCGGCAGAGGTGGTCAACCCTTTAATCTGACTTTTGGAGCTGAAAAGAATCGAATAACCGGAAATCATGGCTGTTCCAAGCACCACAGCCGCGCTGATCCACGGATCCGTACTACATCCTTCAAACAAATATCCTTCCATAATGGCCGCCGTTGCACCTGCCAAAGAAATAATAATAAAGGTACGCAAACCGGCGGAATGCCGCTTACTGGAGCGTTCACACCCCACAATAGCTGCCAGCAAAACCGACAAAGTAATTCTCAAAAGCACTGACCCCGTACAAAGTTCGCCTGCCCAGGGACCTAATAAACCTACTATATAATCCTGTGTCATCCTCATACTCTCCTGTTACGCATTGTTCCTGCATTTCCATTTCTAAAAAACACAAGCTGCTCTTCTGCCGCCTCCTGAAACGCCTGTTCTTCCTTTGAAATATGTTCCTTTCCCATTTCGGCCTGTATCAGCTGAATCCGCTCAATCAACAATTCCACAGCCGTTTTCTCTTCTTCCGTTTGTTCCAATTGCTCTGCCGGAATTATTTTCTCCAATTTCGTCGTATAAGATTTTGACAAATACAATGATAATTTCGCACAGGCCGGACCAATCAATTCATATAATACACTGGACGCCAGAATCACCGTCTCCAGTGCCACACCTGTTTCTCCCCCTAACGTTCTTGCCCCCATAGCCGCTAATCCGATTGCGACTCCCGCTTGAGGAACCAGGGCAAGTCCGAGATAGTTTCGCACCTCTTTGCGTTTATGTGTGATCAAACATCCCAAAAAAGCTCCCATATATTTTCCAATAATTCTGGTAAAAAAATACACCACACCGATGATCAGCAAAGGTGTACTCCCTACTACTGCCGAAGTATTTACCAACGCATCCAGCCTGAAAGATAACCCGGAACGCACAAAAAACAGCAATAAGATCGGCGGTGTAAAATAATTCAGCTGTTGAAACAGTTTCTCGTCATCTGTGAGGTTGATGTAAACCATACCCATAGACATACACCCCAGCAAAGGCGATACATCAAGCAATGCGCAAATACCACAAAAAGCAAACAACAGGGAAATAGAAACAATCAAACGATTATCCGTGGAACGTCTTTGCAGCAAAAGTTTCATAAACACACCAAATATTCCTCCCAAAACCATTACCGCAATATTGATTATGACAGGCTTCAATATACCTCCTATACTCAGATTTTGCGTTCCCATGGTTGCGGCAAGCGCCAACGAAATAGCAACGCTGTATTCAATCAAACCCACCACATCATCCAGCGCCACCACCTGCAGCAACGTGTCCACAAAATCGCCGTGAGCACCTGTCTGACGAATTGTCATTACAGTAGAAGCAGGTGCCGTGGCTGATGCCAATGCGGATATTACAATGGAAAACACCAAATCAACACCCAAAACCCAATAGGTAGCAATAAACACCACAACCGTAGCAAGACATGCCTCCAAAACAGTTATGACCACTACCTTTAACCCATTTTTCTTTAATGTAGAAAGTTTGAAAAACTCCCCCGTACTGAACGCAATAAATGCCAGCGCTATATCCGGCAGGAAATCCATTCCGTTGATCACCGTTTCCGGAATCAGATTCAGACAATAAGGACCAATCAAAATCCCTGTCAATATATATGCGGTCACATTCGGCAGCCTCAGTTTCTTTGTCAGCCTTGTCATGGCAAACCCAAAAAATAAAATAATTGCAATTGAAATAATAATAGAAGCAACCGAAGTTTCATCTATTATTATTGTGCTCCATGCCGTCAGGTTTCTCATACGTCATACCTCTTTTCCTTGAAATTACAATGGCATCATGATATAATAACTCAAACCAAAAGTAAAATTATATTTTTTTTAATTATCATAAATATTTTTTATGGAGGTCATTATGCTAAGTGCCAAACTAAAAACCTTGCTTGCCGTATCAGAATTACAGAACTTTACAAAAGCTGCCGAGCAGCTTTCCTTAACACAGCCGGCTGTCAGCCACCATATCAGCCAGCTGGAAGAGGAACTTGGCGTTGCTATGTTTATTCGCGCAAAGGGAGGTTTAACATTAACGAATGAAGGTGAAATTGTTGTCCAGTATGCCAGAAGAATGACATCGCTTTACGACAAGCT
>JAGASC010000387.1 GCA_017621905.1 Roseburia sp. | reverse complement strand
TCGTGGGAAATCCCAATTGGTTCTATCGTGAACTCGCCAATTGTAAACTCTTCGTCCGGTTCTATTTCCTGAAACAGCGTTTCGTCGATTTTTTCCCACTGATTTCGTATGTAAGATGGCATCAATGGTTCCCGCTGTGGCGTACATAGGGATGCCATATCTTCTGGCCAACACGCCCAGTCCTGCGATGTGGTCGATATGCTCATGGGTAATCAGGATTCCCTGCATCTCCTCCGTCTTCAAATCAATCGAATTCAGTCCTTGCTCAATTCTCTTTCCGCTGATTCCGGCATCCACCAACACGTGGCACTCATCGGAACCCACGCAGATACAGTTTCCGCTGCTGCCGCTTGCAATGCTGCATAATTCCATTTTTTTGTTTCTCCATCCTATCCGGCTGTGCCGGAACTTATATTAAAAATCGCCGAAATTTTAAAAATCGCCAAAATTTTGGTACTATAGCTTCATGTGCTCCAGTACCCCCGCAAGCTGCTGCAATGTCTCCTCTACGGTTCCATTATTATCAATCACAACCGCGCAGTGCTCCCGGTAAACGCTTTCTTTCAGCTGACTTGCAAAAATCTGCTGCACCTTCCCCGCCGTATATCCTCTCGATGCCATAAGGCGCGCTTTTCTTATCTCTTCTTTTGTATAAATATACCACAGTTCATCACAGATTTCATCATAATGATCTTCAATCAGCAACGCCGCCTCTAAGACAAGCAGCTGCAGCTCGCCCCGTTTTCGTTCTGCTTCCGCGGTGTTTATCACATATCGCTTTACCGCCGGATGCACGATGGCATTCATCTGCTCTCTTTTTCTTTCGTCCGCAAAAATAACTGATGCCAATTTTTTCCGATCGAAACCGCCCTCCGGTGAAAATATATCCTCACCGAAAAATGTGTTACATATCTCCTCAAAACAGTCTGCTCCCGGCTCCATCAGTTCATGGGCAATCTCATCCGCCAACATCACCCTGGTATGAGGCTTCCTGGCCAGATAAGATAAAATCTCTGATTTTCCTGCCCCCACGCCGCCGGTAATTCCAATAAACTTCATTTCTGCCACCTCTTTTTTTACTTCGCCTCGTACCAGTCATGACCGCTGTGGACATCGATTTCCAGCATGACACTCAAATCTGCAACACCGCGCATCTCCTCCTGAAGGATTTTGGTGACTTCAGATTCCTCTTCTATGGCAGTTTCTACGAGAAGTTCATCATGTACCGTTAATATCAGTCTGGATTTTAAACCTTCCTCCAAAAGTCTGTCATGGACACGAATCATGGCAATCTTGATAATATCCGCCGCAGTTCCCTGAATCGGGGAATTCATGGCAATTCGCTCGCCAAAAGACCGCTGCATGTAATTGCTGCTGGAAAGTTCCGGTACCGGGCGTCTTCTGCCATACATCGTGGTCACATATCCCTTTTCTTTTGCCTGGGTTACCAGACCGTCCAGATAGGTCTTAATCTTCGGATAGGTCTCAAAGTATCGTTCAATATAATCCGCCGCCTCTTTCCGGCTGATGGAAAGGTCCTGACTCAGTCCAAAGGAACTGATGCCGTAGACAATGCCAAAGTTTACTGCCTTGGCATTCCGGCGCTGCAGGTCTGTCACTTCATCAAAGGGAATGTGGAACACCTGGGAAGCAGTAATCCTGTGAATATCCTGGGCCTGTTTGTAGGCATCGATCAGCATTTCGTCGCCGGAAAGGTGGGCCAGCACACGCAGCTCGATCTGGGAGTAATCCGCATCCACAAACAGGAAACCTTCTTTGGGCAGGAATGCCTTGCGAATCAGTCTGCCCAGTTCGATACGCATAGGAATGTTCTGCAGATTTGGTTCCGTACTGCTAAGTCTTCCTGTGGCGGTAATTGTCTGGTTAAAAGAAGTATGGATCCTTCCATCACTGCCGATATAAACGGCCAAGCCATCTGCGTAAGTTGATTTTAATTTGGTCAGCTGGCGATATTCCAGAATATCCGCTACAATGGGATAATCCGGAGCCAGATGCTCTAATACGTCCGCCGCTGTGGAATAGCCGGTTTTCGTTTTCTTGCCGTTTGGCATCTGCAGCTTTTCAAATAAAATAACGCCCAGCTGTTTTGGGGAATTGATGTTGAATTCCTCGCCGGCTTCCTCGTATATTTTTTTCTCCAATTCGGTGATGCGCACAGCCAGCTTATCCCCGTATTCTTTCAACGCTCCGGCAGAGGCAATGATTCCTTCTTTTTCCATATCTGCCAGGGTAAATACCAGAGGCATCTCAATGGTGCGGAACAATTCTTCCATTTCCGTTTCCTTTAAATCAGCAAGCAATGCTGCCTTTGACGTCAAAGCTACATAGGCTGTGTAGCAGACACATTTTAAGAACTCTTCCGGTTTCTCAGCTGCTGCCCGCTCATAGGTCATTTTATCCAGTAAATCCCGACGGGAGGGAATCATCTGATTTGCGTAATCCTTGGCAATATCCTCATAAGGATATTCGTTTTTTATTGGATTTAACAGGTAGGCCGCAATCACATTGTCGAAAAGATTCTCCCGGGACAATGAACCGAGAACCTTCTTCTCTTGCATGCCAAGATAGGCCAGCTGCGGTTTTAAATCCAGGGTGGTATAACCGGATGCCTGACTGTTTATAAACATAGTGCGGATATGCTCACAGGATAATTCGTCATTCGCCTCAACATAGTAAATATCTGCTTCGCCAAAAGCAATTGCCAGGCCCATAAACGCTTTGCATGCACATCGGCCACTATTTGCGGCCGGTGTGGCAAAGTTTCCGGAAACTTGCTGCCCTGCATCCTCTGCAATTTCCATCGCACCAAACAAACTCATCTGGCCATCCGCTTCCATATATGCATTATCCGCTGAAGTTTCACCAGCTGCCGGATATTTTTCGTTTTCCTGACATTCCTCATGCCTCTCCTCAAAGGGTACCACATAAAAGGCACATTCTTTTCCTTTGATTTTGGCAAATATTTTCTCTGCCTCTTTTTTATCTGTGACCTTTTTAAAATGGTCCTCCGCCAGATTTTTCGGTGCCTCCACCTCAAATTTGCTTAGCATGTTTTTAAATTCCAGTCTCTTGCACAACAAATAGGCTTCCTCTGTGTATAAGTCGGAAACCTGATGTAGTTTTGCATCTTCCAGTTTATAATCGATATCGGCGTTTGTCTCGATGGTGGCAAGGGTCTTGCTCATCTGCGCCATATCGTAATGTTCTTTTAAGTTATTGCTGGCTCTCGGCGGCTTTATTTCATCCACATGAGCATAAGCGTTCTCGATGCTGCCATACTGGGCGATAATGTTTGTCGCCGTCTTCTCTCCGATCCCCGGCACACCCGGGATATTGTCGGAGGTATCTCCCATCAGGGCCTTCACGTCAATGAACTGGGTAGGTGTTACCAGATATTTTTCCTGCACTTCCTTCGTATTGTAATCCTCGATTTCTGTGCCGGTGCGCTTGGTCTTGGGAATTCGGATTTTGATTTTTTCCGATGCCAGCTGCAGCAAATCGCGGTCACCGGAAACTACAGAAACGGTAAGGCCTGCCGCCTCGCTCCTCTTCGCAATGGTACCGAGCAGATCGTCCGCCTCATAACCGCCCTTTTCGATCACGGTAACACCCATGGCTTTTAGCATTTCCTTCATGACCGGAACCTGCTCGCGAAGTTCCGCTGCCATGGGCTTTCTCGTGCCCTTGTATTCCGCATACATCTCATGGCGAAAAGTCGGCTGTGACACGTCAAAAGCCACCGTCAGATAATTTGGCTGCTCTTCTTCCAATATTTTGAACATAATATTTAGGAAACCGTACACCGCATTGGTGTGCAGTCCTTCGGAATTTGTCAAATCCGGGATTCCGAAAAATGCCCGGTTCAAAATACTATGTCCATCAATCAATACCAGCTTTTCGCTCATGTTGTCTCTCCAATTCTATTTTTTATTTACGACGTTTTTTTCAAATCTCACGCGTGTAAATCTTAAGCCACTCATTTTCTTCTTCCGTCATATACGGAGATAATGTCTCATACACCATCTTATGGTAATCATTCAAAAGCTTTCTCTCCCGGATGGTCATTTCTTCCGGATCGATGGCATCTAAGTCGATCGGTGCATAGGTAATATTTTCAAATTTCATGAACTGACCGTATTCGTTTTTCTCCGCTTTGTGGCAGACCAGCTCATTCTCGGTTCGAATCCCATATTCGCCTTCCAGATATACGCCCGGCTCATCGGTGGTGATCATGCCTTCTTCCAGCACGCCATTATCATTGCGCTCCGGAACAATGCGCCAGCGGAAACCGTTTGGTCCCTCATGCACGTTCAAAATATACCCTACACCATGTCCGGTGCCGCACTTATAGTCAATTCCCATATCCCACAACGGGCCACGGGCCAAAATATCCAGATTCAGACCGGTACAGCCATATAAAAATTTTGCATTGGCAAGATTTAAATTAGATCGGCATACCGTGGTAAAATACAGCCGCATTTCATCGGTAATCTTTCCTAATGCCATGGTTCTGGTAATATCCGTGGTTCCTTCAAAATAATGTCCTCCGGAATCCACCAGCAGAAATCCCTCCGGCTTTAACTCGGCATCAGATTCCGGTGTGGCTTTATAGTGCATCATAGCTGCATTCGGACCATAAGCACTAATGGTATCAAAGCTTAAATCCAAAAAACCGTCCTGCTCTCTTCTTTTTGCTTCCAGATAATCGGAGGCAGAAATTTCAGTCATCGGAATTTTGCCGATGTTGGTCTTTAACCAGTACATGAATTTAGTAAATGCCACACCATCCTTGACATGAGCTATACGGGTGTTATCTACCTCGGTCTGATTTTTTATGGCTTTCATCAACAGGGTCGGGTTCGGCTTGTCCACAACTTTGATTTCCGGATTCAGGCTACCG
>JAGASC010000386.1 GCA_017621905.1 Roseburia sp. | reverse complement strand
TTCTTGCGGAAATGTTTAATGTGTAATCCGCCTTAAAATCCCGCAGCGGCTCCGGATCTGTCACCGCGTCCTGCTTATTGAACAGGGTAACGATGGTTTTTTCTTTGATGTCCAGGCCATAAAGGGTCTCGTACACGATGTGCATTTGTTTTTCCCTCTGGGGATTGGAGGCGTCCACCACATGCAGGATGTAGTCGGCATATTTTGCCTCCTCCAGGGTACTCTTAAATGCCTCAATCAGATGATGGGGCAATTTGCGGATAAATCCTACGGTATCCGTCAGCAGAATTTCCTGTTTACCGGGCAGCTCCAGCACGCGGGTGGTGGGGTCTAAGGTGGCGAACAGCTTATCCTCCTCCAATACGCCTGCATCGGTGAGATGATTCAGCAAAGTGGATTTCCCTGCGTTAGTATAACCGACGATGGCCGCTACAGGTACCTGGGCTTTTTCCCGCTTTGCCCGGGCCACATCCCGATGCTGGCGGACTTCCTTTAATTCCCGGTTCAGCTGGGCTATGCGGTCCTTGATGAGACGGCGGTCCATCTCCAGCTTTTTCTCGCCGGGTCCCCTGGTACCGATTCCGCCGCCCAGTCTTGACATGGAACGCCCCAGGCCTGCCAGGCGGCTCAGACGGTATTTCAGCTGGGCCAGTTCTACCTGAATTTTGCCCTCGCTGGTGGTAGCTCTGGCTGCAAAAATGTCAAGAATGATGAGGGTGCGGTCCATGACTTTGGTGTCCAGCATGGATTCGAGATTTTTCAGCTGGGCCGGGGAGAGTTCGTCATCACAGACGATGCCGGTGGCTCCGGTTTCCGCTATCAGGTCGGCGATTTCTGCTACCTTTCCGGTGCCCACGTAGGTGCCCGGATGAATCAGCTCCCGCTTCTGGATCAGCGTGCCCACAACCGTGGCTCCGGCAGTTTTTACCAGTTCCGCCAACTCCGCCACCGAATCCTCGGCATCGTCGCCCTCCTGCTCACTGACGCCTACCAGGATTACTTTTTCTTCGATTTCTTCTATTTCGAAAATTTCTGCCATATGTTTCCTCGCTTTTCATTTTCTATCCTATATCGTAACTGTTCAGTACCTTCACAGTTACGACCGCAAGCCCATTAAAATCGCTTCGCGATGGGGGCTTGCTCCTGCAATTTCTACGTTTTCTCACGGACTATATCGCGAGTAAACTCGCGAGGCGAGTGCATAGTCCTGCCCTGAACAGTTACCATATATCTACGGTGTCTGCTCTGTACTCTCCGTATCTTCGGTTATTTCCTCTGTAGCCGGTTCCTTTACGCCCTGCCGGTTTTTCAAAAATGTGTATTCCCGCTGGGCCGACGCGTCTTCCGGATACAAGGTAATATATTCCTGCACCACGGCCCATGCGTTTGCAAAATCTCCTGCATACTCACTGGCGATAATTTCATTCTGCATCAGTTCCTGCTGATTTGGCACATATTCCATGGCGAGTCCCTGATGAATATATTCCAGTGCTGCCTCATAATTACCATTTTCGATTTCAATCTCCGCTAATGCGTTCATCGCTGTGGAATCCGCACTGCCGGAAGCCACATATACCTGATAATAATTCTCCGCGGATGCCGCATCTCCCAACGCTTCACAGACCTGGGCCATGGTCAGGTTCGCCTGCACGTTGCCCTTATCGATGGCTGTGATCAGCTCTGTTTTGGCGTTGTCGTACTGCCCAAGCAAATAGTAAATTTTCCCCCGCCAGGCAGAATTTTCCGCATTATTTCCTTTGATGTCGAAGGCTTTGTTTAAGTATTCTTCCCCCTCTGTGATCAGATTATAAGCGGACAGATTTTCGTAAATATTGATGTACAGCTCGTATTCGTCCTCGTTATATTTTACTGCGTCAGAGAAATCCTTAAGCGCCCGCTCCTGCTCTTCCATCTGAAGCAGCAGACACCCTCTGAGATAGTGGGCATTTGCATTTTCTTCCTTATAATCCAGAAGGGCATCATAAGTTGCAAGAGCCGCTTCATGGTCGCCGGAAGCGTACTGGGCGGCTGCCTTATAATAGCAAATGTCAAGCTCTGTCTCCGTAATTTTTCCGATACGCTGTGACAGGGCGGCGTTAAAGGCCACGATGGCGCCTTCGTAGTCACCTGTCTCCATGCTTTCGATTCCAATCTGACGGTATGCGAGCTCATCCTCCAGCCCAGCATCTCCACAGCCGGAAAGAACTGCTGCTAAAATAACTGCTGCCACCAATATATGTCTGATGTTTTGTTTTTGCCCTCTTTGTTGTCCCGGCTGTGTTAACTTTGCCAGCTTTCTTTGCTGCATTAACTGTTTTATCTGTCTTTTCATGGTATCTCCATTCTATTTTTTTGCTGGTAACAATTCAGATACCTTCACTGTTACCTTTATTTCATAGCTTCCCGAATGACCTGGGCCACGTTTCCGTATGCAATTTTTTCAATCAGATCATCGGAAAGTCCTCTGCGGTGCAGCGCATCAAACAGAAGCGGCATCTTTGTACAATCTGAAATCTCAAATTGTCCACCAATCCCATCAAAATCCGTCCCGATTCCCACACAGTCCGCTCCGCCTTTGTCAATAAAATGACAAATATGGTCACACATCCGCTCGACACGGCTTATTTTGTCGTCCATATCTGTATTGAGAAAGGAAGGTTCAAAATTGATTCCGGCCACTCCACCGCAATCCGCAAGAGTGCGTATCATCTCATCCGTCAGATTCCGGGTTGCAGGACAAAGCGCCCGGCAATTGGAATGAGAAGCCACAAAAGGTGTTCCCGTCTTACGGGCAGCCTCCGCCACATCGTAAAATCCACCGTCTGACAAGTGTGACACGTCCACAACGATGCCCAGCTTTTGCATATACCGGACAGCCTCCTTGCCGAAGTCGGTAAGTCCCTGCTGCATCTGGGATATCTTAGCAGAATGAGGAACTCCGAAGCAATTGGCATCGTTCCAGGTCAGTGTGATCAGCCGCACCCCCATGTCATAAAACCTTTTCAGATTCGCCATGTCGCCTCGCACCAGATAACCATTTTCTATCGTTAAAAATGCAGAAATTTTTCCGTTTCTGCTATTTTCCTCCATCTGGGCAAAATTACCGGCCGGGGCAAGGTAATTTTCACAGGCGGACAGCGTATTCCGGAAAATCTCATACATTTTTTCCATCCGTTCCTCTAACCGTGACACTTTATCCGATTCGGACTCCTCCGTCTGGTTCCCCTGGCACAGAAACATGGCAAAAAACTGTGCTGCCGCCCCTGCCCCACGCAACCGCGCGGTATCTACCATAGTACCTTCCAGATGCTCCGCCGTCTTACTTCCCATTCCAAGGGCTGCGGATAATGTATCACAATGCATATCAATATATTTCATTTTAATTCAGTCTCCCTTCCTTATTATTTACAGCCATATTTACCTGTTCATCCCCAAAGGTAATACTGGCAAAAAATAAGTCGTTTTTCTCCATTGTAAACAATCCTTCCTCACATTTCAATCCTTTTTGTAATTATTCAGCACCTGAACAGTTACTTCTTTTTTACATTGACAACGCTCTTTGTTTATGATAATGTAACTTTATTCCAATATAATCTTATTTTTTAGAACTTATTTTTATTTCATATTACATATAAAAAGAAAGAAGGAAAAACAAATGGAAAACAAAGTTATCTTAATTTCAATTGACGGCATGCGCCCTGACGGTGTCACACAATGTGGCAACCCCTATGTGGAAGAACTCATGAAAACCGCCTCCTACACCTTAGATGCCCGGACGGTATTCCCTTCCGTCACATTACCCTGCCATATGTCTATGTTCCACAGCGTCACACCGATGAGACACGGCATAACCACCAACCTTTACATGCCCCCGGTACGCCCCGTAAATGGTCTGTTCGAGCAAATCAAAAATGCAGGCGGACGCAGTGCTATGTTCTATGGCTGGGAACCTCTGCGTGATATTTCCCGTCCCGAATCTTTAATTGCAGCCGAATACAAGTGGGCATATTCCGCTGACAACACCGACCGTATTCTCACCGAAAAAGCCCTGGCTTGCATCGAAGCAGACAAACCGGATTTTGTTTTTCTTTATATGGTAGAAACAGACGAAAAAGGCGGACACGACAACGGCTGGATGAGCGAAGCATATCTGCACTGCATCTCCGAAGCTATCAATAATGTAAAAACTGTCATCGAAAAGACCCACGGGGAGTATACCGTCATCGTAACTGCGGATCACGGCGGACATGACCGTGCGCACGGCAGCGATATGAAAGAAGACATGACCATTCCCATGTTCTTTTATGGCAAAGAGTTTACGCCAGGCCTTGTACTGGAAAATGTCAGCATCCTTGATCTTGCACCGACCATTGCGCATATTATGGGTGTCGGACCAGCCAGAGAGTGGGAAGGAAAGTCACTTATCTAAAATTTTGTTGCATTGCACAAAAAATCCCTGAACCATTGCTTTGCATGAAAAATCTCTGAGCTATTGCTTTGCATGAAATTCAGAATTAAAACAAGAAAAAGAAGGTATCATCATGAATCACAAATCCTGCCTGCAGGCCATAAAAAATTACTATGATTCTCTCACTGCCACAGAAAAAAAGGTAGCTGACTACATTCTGAAAAACAGTGAAAAAGTCATCCTGATGTCCATCGCGGAGCTGGCGGAAAATGTTCCGGCGGCCAAATCGGCGATTATCCGTTGCTGTAAATCCCTGGGTTTTGAAGGATATTCGGAGTTAAAGATATCCCTCGCCATTGAGCTTTCCAAAAACAAACAGTTAAACTATGTCCCCTATATCGATCCGACCGATAACGCCAGTGATATTTTGGACAAAGTTTTTTCTGCGAATGTAAAAACTCTGCATGACACTGCGGAAAAAATTGACCGGGCCACACTGCAGGCTGTTGTTGATTTGCTTGCCGGAGCACGGACCATCTACATATACGGAATCGGTACCTCAGCTGCTATCGTAAATGATTTTCAATACCGGATCATGCAGCTGGGCTATCCCGTTTTTTGTTTTACAGACGTGCCTTCCATGAAAATCTCCACCCTGAATATCAAAAAAGGAGATGTGGCGATCGGTGTCTCTCACAGTGGACGGACCATTGCTACCATAGAAGCGCTAAGGCTGGCCAGAAAAAGCGGTGCTAAAACCGTATGTATTACCAGCTATCCGGAAAGCCCGATTACGAAAGAATGTGACTACAATATTGAAATCTATTCCGACGAGATTCAGTATCCGGTAGAAGCAGTCTCCGCACGAATTGCACACATAAGCGTAATTGATGCGATTACTGTCGCACTGTCAGCAAAAAATTACGAAGACGCGTTGGCACGTGCGAAAGTGACCCACGACCTGGTCAATACAATTCGATACTAGCGTATCAGCAGGTGAACCGCATTGGTAACAGTGAAGGTATCTGAACTGTTACCCGCATTGTAAACCTTAGAAACAGCTTTTCATAAAAAATTACACAAAAACAGAGAAAGAGTAAGAAAATGAAAAATAAGAAAAGTACCATCATATTCCTCATATGTTATCTGGCCTATACCTCCATCTATGTAGCCAGACTGAACCTCTCCATGGCAAGTCCGGAATTAATTAGCTCACAGCTGCTTGATACTGCCCAGGTCGGGATGCTTGGCAGCATTTTTTCTGTCATCTATGCTTTTGGCCGGCTTTTCAACGGGGGATTAAGCGACAAGCTGCCGCCCTGGGCCATGATTTCCTCCGGCCTTGTCATTGCCGGTATCAGCAATATACTGATCGGCTTTTTCCCGCCCTTTATCGGGATTTTACTGTTGTGGGGCGCTAACGCCTATGCCCAGTCCATGCTGTGGAGCTCTATTTTATGCATTGTCTCCTCCATGTTTGACGTACAGACCGCAAAAAAGAAAACTTCCTACATGGTTACCTCTGTGGCAGCCGGAAATATTCTGGGAATTATTTTGAACTCCTATATCATTACAAAATTTGGCGTAAACTATGCTTTTATCATTCCCGGCGGAATTACTTTGCTGTTTGCCACCCTTATCCTGCTGACCACCCGGGATATCGAGTGTATCAAAGTCAAACAGGGAAAGCATATCACCATGGCACAGCTGTTTCAAAACAAGGAAATCCGGCTGGCCGTTTTCCCGGCTACTTTGCATGGAATGATGAAGGACAATATCAGCTTGTGGATGGCAGTGTATTTTGTGGATAAATTTGGTATTGATCTGAACCAGTCTGCTTACTTTATCCTGTTTATCCCTGTGGTGGGATTTATCGGAAGGATGCTGTACCCCTTTTGTTACCGACTTTGCAGGGAACAGGAACATAAGGTTTCGATGTTCTCTTTTGTAATATGTGCGGCGGCGGCAATTCCGTTATGCATCGGAACGGTTACGCCGGTGATTGCGATGGTTTGTCTGGGACTTATTTATGCTGCGGTTTCGCTGATTAATACGTCGTTTCTTTCCATATTTCCGATACGTTTCCTTAGTACCGGGAATGTTGCATCCGTAAGCGGGATTATGGATTTTGCCACCTACTTTGGCGCGGGGGTAAGTTCCTTTGTTTATGGATTTTTGATTGAAAAATTCGGGTATTCGCCCATGTATCTGTCCTGGGCCGCGGTTTCGTTGATTGCAATCGGGCTGCTGCGGGTGATGGTGGCCCGAGAAAAGTAAGAGTTTGATACGCAAATGTCCTTTCGGTTGTTGTATTTCTTTGAAAAATCCGTTATACTGAAAATAAATCGTAGCAGCTTAAAAATATGCAGGCAAGTTCATTTGGATTTTTTGGTGGAGGTGCTCTAATGGGAAGAACAGTAGCCATTGGCATACAAAATTATAATGATATCATAGAGAAGAATTATTTCTATGTAGATAAAACAGCCTTTATCAAAGAGTGGTGGGAAAACGGCGACTCTGTAACTTTGATTACCCGTCCCCGCCGTTTCGGAAAAACACTGACCATGAGCATGGTAGAACAGTTTTTCTCTGTAAAATATGCCGGACGCAGTGACCTGTTTGAAGGACAGTCCATCTGGCAGGAGGAAAAGTACCGCAATCTGCAGGGTACCTATCCGGTCATCAGTCTTTCCTTTGCCAATATAAAAGAAACCGATTACGATACAACGGTCTACCGCATTTGCCAGCTTTTAAAAAAGCTCTTTGAGCAGAATTCCTTTTTACGCAATTGTGAACTGCTGTCTGATGCAGAAAAAATTTATTTTGAACGCATGACCCTGGATATGGATGAAAAAGATGCCCCTCTTGCTCTTTATCAGCTGTCAGATTTCCTCTCTCGGTATTATGGTAAGAAAGTCATTATTCTGTTGGACGAATATGACACCCCGATGCAGGAATCCTATGTGGATGGCTACTGGGATAGATTGGTATCTTTTACCCGGAGCCTGTTCAATTCCACTTTTAAGACGAACCCCTGGCTGGAACGGGCCATTCTGACCGGTATTACCAGAGTTAGTAAAGAGTCCATTTTTTCAGATTTAAATAACCTTGAGGTAGTGACCACAACCTCTAACAAGTATGAGGACTCTTTTGGCTTTACCGAGAATGAAGTATTTGATGCCATGGACGAGTACGGATACACAAACAAAGACAAAGTAAAAGAATGGTATGATGGTTTTATTTTCGGAAATAAACGAGATATCTATAATCCCTGGTCTATTTTGAATTTTTTAGACAAGGGAACACTTACAACCTACTGGGCAAACACCAGCTCCAACAGCCTGGTCGGAAAACTGATTCGGGAAGGCGACCCGGAGATAAAGATAACTATGGAAAATCTGCTGCGCGGGGAAATCTTCCGGACACAAATAGATGAACAGATTGTTTACAGCCAACTCAATCACAATATCAGTGCCATTTGGAGCCTTCTTTTGGCCAGTGGCTATCTGAAGGTAGTAAAATATGAACTGGATCCCAAAAGAGGAAGACCGGAATACGAGCTGGCTCTGACCAACATGGAAGTCCGTCTTATGTTTGAAGAAATGATAACTGGATGGTTCGCAAACTTTACCCCTGCGTACAATCAATTCATAAAAGCATTGCTTTTGCGGGATGTAAAGGCCATGAACAACTATATGAACCGGGTAGCCCTTCAAACCTTCAGTTACTTTGATACCGGAAACAGACCTTCCGAAAAAGAACCTGAACGCTTTTATCATGGTTTTGTTCTGGGATTAATTGTGGATCTGGATGGCAAATATGCCGTTATCTCCAACCGGGAAAGCGGTTTTGGCAGATATGATGTGATGCTGGAACCTTTGGCTAAAAACGACTTTGCATATATTCTGGAATTCAAGGTCCACGATCCGGACGAAGAAAAAACACTTGCGGATACGGTAGCTGCTGCCCTGGTCCAAATTGAGGAGAAAAAATATGAGGCCACTCTTTTGGCAAAAGGCTTTTCTGCAGAAAGGATTCAGAAATATGGGTTTGCTTTTGAAGGACAGAAAGTATTAATCGGATAATACAATGAAGTGGGAACGATAAAAAAGTGGGGAACTGCCTGATTGGCAGTTCCCCCGATTTCTTCCGAGATCCTTCCGCAACATATCATCAAACTTATCCATCAACGAAAATTTGCCGGGCTTTGATTTGTTGATCACAGAATAAACTAAATTCACAGCTCCCAGTAAAATGCCATTTATTGGGGTGCAATCACCCTTTGACGCCGCCAATTGACACGCCTTCCATAATATACTTTTGGAAGAATATGAAAAAGATCATCGGCGGAAGCGAAACAAATATTGTTGTGGTCAAGCTTTTTTGTAACACTTT
>JAGASC010000028.1 GCA_017621905.1 Roseburia sp. | reverse complement strand
CGTGCCTTCCTCCACAATCAGAGAATAGGCAGAAATGTGTTCCGGACTAAGCCGCAGCACCTGCTGTAAGGTTCGCTGAAAACTCTCCAGCGTCTGCCCAGGCAGGGAATTCATCAAGTCTACATTGATATTGTCAAAACC
The DNA here is from genome assembly GCA_017621905.1 of Roseburia sp. Classification (GTDB taxonomy): domain Bacteria; phylum Bacillota; class Clostridia; order Lachnospirales; family Lachnospiraceae; genus Roseburia. The sequence continues at coordinate 3,429 of JAGASC010000028.1, read as the reverse complement.
GTTCCCGCGCGCCAGCTCGTAAGTTTTTAAAAACTCACTGTAGGTGTGAATCCGGCCCAGCAATGCCAGTTCCGTATCGTTGGCGGATTGCAGTCCGATACTGATGCGATTGATTCCAGCCCGTTTATAGGCGGCAAACTTGCGGTCCGTCACGGTTCCCGGGTTGCACTCAATGGAAATCTCCGCATCCGGCACAAACGTAAATACTTCGTGTACTGCTGCCATCACGGCTTCTATTGCTTCTTCCGCAAGCCAGGAAGGCGTGCCGCCGCCGATATACATGGTTGTCACAACATATTCTTTGAATTTTGGCCCATAATAAGCGATTTCCCGCAGCAGAGCCTGCACGTAGGCATTTTGCGTGGCATCGTCTGCCGGGAAAGAGAGGAAATCACAATACTGACATTTTCGCACGCAAAAGGGGATGTGTATATATAGTTCTAATTGTTTTTTGTGCATATTCTTACTTGTCTTCATCCAGCTTTAGGACGCTCATAAATGCCTCCTGCGGAATCTCTACATTTCCCACCTGACGCATACGTTTCTTTCCTTCCTTCTGTTTTTCCAGAAGCTTTCTCTTTCGCGTGATATCACCGCCGTAACATTTTGCCAATACATCCTTGCGCATGGCTTTCACGGTTTCTCTGGCGATTACTTTTCCGCCGACAGCTGCCTGAATCGGAATCTCAAATAAATGTCTCGGTATTTCTTCTTTCAAGCGCTCGCACATTCTTCTGCCCCGCTCGTAAGCACTGTCCTTAAATACGATAAAGGAAAGTGCGTCCACCTGCTCATGGTTGATTAAGATGTCAAGTTTTACCAGTTCGGAACGCTCATAGCCCTTCAACTCATAATCAAAAGAAGCGTAGCCTCTGGAACGGGATTTTAGGGCATCAAAAAAGTCATAAATAATCTCGTTCAGCGGCAAATCATATTTGATGAGCGCACGGGTGGCCTCTAAATATTCCATGCTGATATAGGTTCCGCGGCGCTCCTGGCACAGCGTCATAATGGCACCCACGTAATCGCTGGTCACCATGATTTCTGCTGCCACCACCGGTTCCTCCATGTATTCGATTTCGGAGGGGTCCGGCAAGTTGGAGGGATTGGTCAGCTCAATGACCTCTCCGTCGGTTTTATGCACTTTATAGATAACGCTGGGGGCTGTTGTTACCAGGTCTAAGTTAAATTCACGTTCCAGACGCTCCTGGATAATTTCCAGGTGAAGCAGACCTAAGAATCCACAACGGAATCCAAAACCAAGAGCCAGTGAGGTCTCCGGTTCATAGTGCAGGGATGCATCGTTGATCTGCAATTTTTCCAGGGCATCCCGCAGATCCGGATATTTGGCGCTGTCTGCCGGATATACACCGCAGTATACCATCGGGTTTACTTTTTTATAACCCGGCAGCGGTTCTGCGCAGGGGCGTGCGGCATTGGTCACCGTATCACCGACACGGGTGTCCCGCACGTTTTTGATGCTGGCGCAGAGATAGCCTACCATGCCCGCGGATAACTCGTCGCAGGGGATAAACTGTCCGGCACCAAAATAGCCCACCTCTGTTACCTCGGAACGGGCTCCTGTGGCCATCATTTTGATTGGGTCACCTACTTTTACGCTGCCTTCTTTGATGCGGCAAAATACGATGACACCTTTATAGGAATCGTAAAGGGCGTCAAAAATCACTGCCTGCAGAGGAGCCTTAGGATCGCCCACCGGCGCCGGGATTTTTTCTACGATCGGCTCTAATACCTGGTCGACGTTCAAACCTGTTTTTGCGGAAATACGCGGGGCGTCCTCCGCTTCAATGCCGATGACATCCTCGATTTCCTTTACCACTTCATCAGGCTGGGCGCTGGGCAGGTCGATTTTATTGATGACCGGCATGACGTCCAGGTTGTGGTCTAAGGCAAGGTATACGTTGGCCAGGGTCTGGGCCTCCACGCCCTGGGCTGCATCCACCACGAGGATGGCTCCGTCACAGGCAGCAAGGCTTCGGGATACTTCGTAGTTAAAGTCTACGTGGCCCGGAGTGTCGATGAGGTTGAAAATGTATTCTTCTCCGTTTTTTGCTTTATATATGATACGGACGGCCTGGGATTTGATGGTGATTCCACGCTCCCGCTCTAAATCCATATTGTCCAGAACCTGTGCCTGCATCTCACGGCTGGTGAGGGTTCCGGTGCTCTCTATGATACGGTCGGCAAGGGTTGATTTGCCGTGATCGATATGGGCGATAATACAAAAATTTCTGATTTTACTTTGATCGATTGACATGTTATTTCCTCCATATAAAAAAATCCGCTGTACCAAATGCTTTTTCTTAGTATCAGCCAATTAATACCCTATTCCCTTCAAAAGCAAAACCATATTTGCGGATTCGTTCCGCCGGTATTCCTTTTGCACATAGGTTCGCTTCATACTTTTTATCTTCAATTTGCTGCAGCGCAGCTGCCACTGTATCCTCCAGTGTCTTCTCCTTCTGAGGATTATGCACCTTAAATTCAATGATAATGGCATCCATATCTGCCGCCAAGGGCTCCAACATAATATCATAACGCCCAAAGCCACTTTCACGGTTCGAAGTAATCACATACTTTGTGCGCAATTCTACCATCAGTCCGAGCACAAAGCCATGATAAAAACGCTCCGGATGCGTCTTTTCCGATGGTTTTTTCCCTGTATCAAAGGAACTGAAGCTCGTAAGTGCCACCTCATTCATATAATGATTCATACTTTCTGTGTCTCCTATCAGTAATGCACGAATAAAATCATTATAATCCTCTTTCACCTCATTAAACCAGCCATTTACGATATTCTGAAACATAACCCGCACTTCATAATTGGTCAGTGTCAATTCATAAACCGGATCCTGCCCTCCCGGTATCTGTCCATAATCCTGAAGCCTCACTACCTTTAAATAGCCACCGGCCAACAAAAAACTCCACACTGCTTCTGCATTTCCATTCAGTTGGTTATACACGATTTGTTCATCAATAAAGGTAAACAAATGCTCCCCTTTCAGCAGTTGCTCAAAGGATTGCTTTATTCCACGATTTCCTTCACGAATCAGCTTTCCTGCCAGGCTGTTTGAACTGGTATTCGCCCAGTACGGTCTGAAAGTTCCTTTGTCAAGATAATTTAATATAGACCATGGATTATAAATGTCGCTTTTCTTTCCAAAAATAAAACCATCGTACCACTCTTTTATTTTCTCTTTGTCTGTGTATCCATACTCATCCATGGCCACAAATACTTCCTGCTCTGTAAAGCCGAAGCTTTCCTCATATTTTTCTGACGTGGTAGTCACAACTTCAAGATTATTCAAATCCGAAAAAATAGATTCTTTACTAACGCGCGTAATACCAGTCATAATCGCTCGCTCCAACCACGGATTCGACTTAAAGGTGGAATTGAACAGGTTTCTG
>JAGASC010000385.1 GCA_017621905.1 Roseburia sp. | reverse complement strand
TGGTATATTTGGATATTTCAACTGAAGATGAACTTAAAGCTTTAGCTGTGTTAGAAGATGAAAATGATAAGAAAATCACTCCAAAGTGGAAAAATAAAACCAATACGTTAACTGCTTTTTGCGGATTTTAAACCAGAATGGACACAAAATAAAATCCAAACTTTTTATAATCAGAGTGTGCTTTTTAAGCCACAGTGTTATAATAAGTTTGGATTTTAAAAAAGTTTGGATAACCATTAAAATCCAAATATTTGGATTTTAACGGTCAGATTGAAGTAAACAAAATTTTGGCATCCGTATTCTATACCTTATTAGATAATGTTGAGTTTAGAAAGGTGCTTCCTTCAGAGTATCGTTTATTTCAAGTGGCAGATTTGGTCTGTACCTTAAAATTGACAGAATTAAAGTTGGAGCACCACAGTCTATCCAAGTCAGAAAAGTATTTCTTTTCAGATGAACGTACTCTTAAAAAGAATTATTTAAAACCAATGGCAGGTAAGCAATTATAATCCTATATATGTCGGTAATTTTACAACTTTTCATTCAAGGAAGCCATCTTCGCCACCTCCGAAGGCAATCCACCCATATACTTTTTATAAGTCCGCGAAAAATAGGACATATTTTCAAACCCACAGGAATGGGCCGCCGCAGACACACTCATCCCCTCACCAATCAATCGCTTGGCTTCCATGCACCGGAACATATTGATCTCCTCAAAAACCGTATGGTCCGTATACTTTTTAAATTCCCTGGCAAGATGATATTTGCTGACCCCAACCGAATCCGCAATCGCATCCAGAGAAAGATCGGAGGAAATATTTTTTCGTATATAATTAATGACTTTTTTCATCCGCTCCCCACCCGGCGAGTCCTGCATATGCTCGTTTCGTATACTGGCATACTTTTCGCAAAGCAAAATCAGAAAACCAAGAACCGCATGCTTAATCACAGCATTGCGATAGGGTCTGTTCGTTTGAAACGCATCTGCAGCCCGCAGAAATTCCGAATACATTTCTTCATCCTCGATTTTTTCCTGAAAATAAAGCTTATCCACATTCATATTATTTGTATGAAAAAAACCGATATCAACGATAAGGCAGTGATAAAGCACCTCTGTACTGCTGTATACCGTATGAAATACATCAGAATTGATAACAACAATGTCTCCGGCAGCAAACGGATGGGCAGCATCCCCGCATTTTACAATGCCATTTCCTTGAATACAGCAGAGAAGCTCGATGTTGGCATGCCAGTTAGGGGTACCGTTTTCGGAATATACCCGATCAGTATGAAAAATAAAAGGAAAATCCTTTCCGACGATATTGTGTTCTTCATATAAAAAATTATCCATAACATCCTCCGCACCAAGGCAATTTTTGCAGGTGAATATATTTGTTTGGAAATCATATTCGCTTCGGCACCGAAACGCCTTCAAGATAGCAATATTGTGTTAGCAATGGTCAAAATAGAATATTGTCTTAAAAATTACTTTAACATATAATGAGGGAAAATAAAAGATATAAAACAAGGAGGAAAACCTCTGTCCTTCACGCGATTAAATCGCGGGCAGTCGCATTTTCCTTCGGAAAACAAGGAGGGTTATTATGTATCAATTTCCAATCGGTGTTATTCTTGAATCTTTCCGCTGCAGCCGCAGTGAGGCGATAAAAAAAGCCGCTGCAATGGGGGTAAAGGGAATACAGATGTATGCAACAAATGGGGAAAATGCACCCGAAAATTTAAGCCCGGCGGCACGTATTGAACTGAAAAATGAAGTCCAGGGCAGCGGTCTTGTTTTTTCTGCGCTCTGCGGAGATCTGGGCATGGGCTTTGGCAACAAAGAGTTAAACCCAGGCCTGATTGAAAAATCAAAACGTATCGTTGATCTCGCCAAAGATCTTGGTACAGACATCGTGACGACTCACATTGGCGTTGTACCGGCGGATTCAAACGCCGAGCGCTATAAAGTAATGCAGGAGGCTTGTTATGAACTCGCAAATTACGCCGACAGCGTGGAAGCCCACTTTGCCATTGAGACCGGTCCTGAAACATCAGAGGTTCTGAAGGAATTTCTGGACAGTCTCGGTTCCACCGGCGTTGCAGTAAATCTCGACCCGGCTAACTTCAAGATGGTAACAGGCGACAATCCGGTCAAAGCTGTACATAACCTTAAAAAATATATCGTGCATACCCACGCAAAAGACGGAATCAAGCTTTTAGACTCAAATCCGGAATACATCTACCGCGTTGTGCACCCAATCCCAGCTGAAATCGAAGGATTGAAATTCTTTGAAGAAGTACCGTTGGGTACCGGAAGCGTAGACTTCCCGAACTACCTGAAAGCCTTGGAAGAAATCGGCTACAAAGGATTTTTGACCATTGAGCGTGAAGTCGGAGAGAATCCTGAGAAAGACATCCAGACAGCTTGTGATTTTTTGAGAAAAACAATTGCAGAAAACTAAAAAAGAAGAGAAAAACTAATATCTCATAGAGATAAATGAACAAAAAATGGAGGAAGCGGAAGATGAGTAAAATTAAAGTAGGTATTATAGGAACCGGTGGAATCAGCCACTGCCACATGGATGGCTATAAAGCGCTGCCCGACAGAGTAGAGGTCATTGCTGTCTGCGATATCGACGAAGAAAAGGTAAAGGCTTACGCTGAAAAATATAATGTTCCGCGTTGGTACACCGACTACAACGAAATGATGGCGAAGGAAGACCTGGACTGTGTCAGCGTCTGCACATGGAATGCAGCTCACAAAGGTGCGACCATAGCGGCTCTCCGCGGTGGTGCGAATGTAATCTGCGAAAAGCCGATGGCAATGAACACAGCGGAAGCTGAGGAAATGAGAGCGGTTGCAAAGGAGACCGGAAAACTGCTTCAGGTTGGATTTGTGCGCCGGTTCGGCCAGGATGCAGACCTGATCAGAAAGTATTATGAGGATGGACTGACCGGGGATATTTATTATGGAAAGGCGACCTACCTGCGTAAGGATGGCTGCCCGGGCGGCTGGTTTGGTGATAAGTCTTATTCCGGTGGAGGCCCGCTTATCGATCTGGGCGTTCATGTGATTGATCTTTCCCGTTATCTGGCAGGAAGTCCAAAGCCGGTAACTGTTTTCGGTGTTACATATAAGAACATTGGCTGTAACCGCGCAGCGGGAAGTGAGACAGCATGGGGCGGTCCGGATGTAAAGAGCGGTTATGAGTATTCCGTGGAAGATTTTGCTTCCGCATTAATCCGCTTTGACAATGGTTTTACACTGAGCGTTGAGGCGAGCTTTAACCTTAATATCGACAGTGATCGCGGAACGATCGAGCTTTTCGGCACGAAAGCGGGCATTAACGCAGCGAACTGCGAACTGTATACAGCAATGGCCGGCAAATATGTAAAGATTAATCCTTACGGGGATAACAGTTTCCAGTTCGCGGAAATTTTCCGCGCAGAAATTGCCTCCTTTGTCGACGCTTCCGTGGGGGCAGCTCCATGTCGCGCGACTGCTGAGGATGGTGTATGGCTTATGAAGATTCTGGATGCAATCTATGAATCTGCCGAGACAGGCAAGAGTGTTGATATCACACCAATTGAAACTATATAAAAAACCCGGTACGTAAGAAGATGCAAAACTCCGGGCGGCTGGCCTGCCAACAAAGCCCTATCCGGCGGCGGTCCGGCCAATGAGAATAGGAAGATTAGCAGGTAACAGAGAGGATGGGATTCATATCATGAAAATTTCAGTAAGTTCATATTCCTTCATTCAATACATCAGAGCTGGAAAAATGACACAGATCGACTGCGTCGCAAAAGCAAAAGAAATGGGCTTCGATGCAATTGAATTTATAGACATAGACGGGAAAACATTAGAAGAGCAGAAAGAAAATGCTGCAAAAATCCGCAAGGCAGCAGAGGAAAACGGAATCGACATCAACGCTTACACCATAGGAGCCTGCCTCTACAAAGACACAGAGGAAGAAATGCAGGCAGAGGTAGAGCGGCTGAAAGGACAGCTTGATGTGGCAAAAATCCTCGGAGCAGGCGTAATGCGCCACGACGTATGCTATCAGCTGGGAAAAACGGGAAAAGCAAGAAGCTTCGACCTGATGCTTCCCGACATCGCAAAAAATGCCCGCCTTGTCAGCGAATACGGCCAGAGCTTAGGAATAAAAACCTGTTCCGAAAACCACGGCTATATCGCCCAGGACAGCGACCGGGTAGAGAGACTGTTCAATGCAGTAAATTGTGAAAACTACGGACTATTGGTGGACATCGGAAACTTCATCTGTGTAGATGAAAACCCGGCAATGGCAGTATCCCGCGTGGCCCCCTATGCCGTACATGTCCATGCAAAAGATATGTACATAAGAAGCACGAAATCCGAAGCCTGCCAGGGTATGACCAGAGGCGGAAATTACTTCGGCGGCGCCGTAGTAGGCGAAGGCGACATCCCCGTAAAACAGTGCCTTGGCATCTTAAAGCGAGCAGGCTATGACGGCTATGTCTCCATTGAGTACGAAGGAGCAGAGGATTGTATCAGCGGAATCGCAAGAGGCTATAAGAATTTGAAACGAATTATTTCGGAATTGGGCGACAACTAAAAAAGGCCGGCCAAATAAGAGCAAAGATGTAAAAGCCGGAATATCCCGCATTGTTAAGAACTGCGAGATATTCCGGTTTCTGTGTTGATACACTGCAGCAGATGATGACGGAAGATATGATGCTGCAAAGAGTTTTCTTTTTTTACGATACATAAGGATATGATGAAAAAATTAACTAGTATCAACAATGTCTGTAAAAATACAGGTTGCATTTTTAT
>JAGASC010000384.1 GCA_017621905.1 Roseburia sp. | reverse complement strand
ATATCCATCCCTGCTTCAAAGGGAAGTGATTCTGCAGGTGATCGGCCTTGTGGCAGGAAGCCGCAAAGATATCGGAGCAGTCCATGTGGAGGCAGTGCAGAAGCTGGCAGTCCGTCAGGTGGGGCGCAGCATTACACTGCCTTATGGACTCTGTGCGATACGCAATTATGAGGGAATCCGTATTTTCCGTCGTGCAGAATGTGAAAATTCCCGGAGAGAAATTTTGAATACGAAAATGAATGAGAGATTCCCGGGAAATGATTCGGTTACCGGAATGGATGAGAAATCCGAGGAAAAAAATTCGGTTACCGGGATGAAGGAAAATTTCGGGAAGAAAGTTCCGGACAAAATTTTAGAAACCGGAGGTTATGAAATCCCTGCGGGGGAATGGAAACGGTTAGAACAGGGAGAAAAACTGACAATTCACCTTCCGGACGCCTGCGTAGAAATGAAAATCCTTGATTTTGGCGGTAAAATACCAGAAATTCACAAAAAAAAGTATACGAAATGGCTGAATTATGATAAGATAAAGACTAGTCTGCAGATTCGAAAGCGGGCAGCAGGAGATTATCTGGTCATCGATGAAAAGTGACATAAAAAGAAACTGAAGGAATATTTTATCGAGGAAAAGATTCCGTCAGAGCAGCGAACTGACATCTGGCTTTTGGCGGAGGATTCACACATTCTCTGGGTGATTGGCGGCCGTATCAGTGCCGATTGCAAAATAGAAAAGAATACAGAGAGAATATTAGAAGTACGAGTCATTGGAGGAAATTATTATGAAGATTAAGAAAATCAATGTTCATCTTTCAGAGGAGCAGGTTGAGGCAAGAGTAAGAGAACTTGGCGCACAGATCAGCGCAGATTACGGCGACGAACCGGTATGTCTTATCTGTATTTTAAAGGGATCCGTATTTTTCACCTGTGAATTGGCGAAACGCATCACATCGCCGGTAGAACTGGAATTTATGTCTGTTTCCAGCTATGGCGCAGGCACCTCATCCAGCGGCGTGGTAAGAATTGTGAATGACCTGGGATCCAGCATTGAAGGGAAAAATGTTCTGGTCATCGAAGATATTATTGATTCCGGAAGAACCCTGCATTATCTGCTGGAGAATTTGAGAACAAGAAATCCGAAGAGCTTAAAGCTTTGTACACTGCTTGACAAGCCGGAGCGCAGAGTTGTGGATGTTGCGGTGGACTATGTGGGCTTTGTAATTCCGGATCAGTTCGTGGTGGGTTACGGTCTTGATTACGACCAGAAATACCGGAATCTGCCGTATATTGGATTTGTAGAGACAGAGGAAGAAGAGTGAAAAGTAAATTTTCACGCGGCTTGTAAAACAAGCCAATGCAGGTATTGTGGCTGAAACCACAAACTTGATATGCGCAAAATTCAGCGCAGAAACGAGATAAAAGGAGAATCAATTTTGAACAGCAGGCGAAATAGTTACAAAGGATATGGCGTTTATCTGATACTGCTACTGGTAGTCATTGGTGTCTGGTTTTGGATGGACGCGAGTACAGCAACGAACAACTTAACAAGAATTGCATTTGAAACAAAGCTGGCAGAGGGCAGCGTGACCGGGGCACGCATCGTACCGAACCGGGGCGAGGTGCCAACCGGAAATGTTTACGTTACATTCAAGGATAACACGACGCAGATACTGGCAGTTAACGACGTAAGTGAATTTGAAAGCTATCTGCGTGAGCAGAATTTTACTGACTATGTTGTGGAAAATCCACCGGAGGAGAGCTGGCTTATTACAATCCTGCCCTACATTGTCATGTTTGCGGCACTGATTTTCTTTTTCATGCTTATGACAAATCAGGCGGCAGCCAATTCCGGCGGCGGAAACCGCATGATGAATTTCGGAAAGAGCCGTGCAAAAATGATGGTGGATGACCCTGCAAAACGTGTGACATTTGCCAACGTGGCAGGACTTCAGGAGGAAAAGGAGGAGTTAGAAGAACTGGTCGACTTCCTCCGTGCACCAAAGAAATATACGAAGCTGGGCGCAAGAATTCCAAAAGGCGTTCTTCTGGTGGGCCCTCCCGGAACCGGTAAGACATTGCTTGCCAAGGCAGTGGCAGGGGAAGCCGGAGTGCCATTTTTTAGCATTTCTGGTTCAGACTTTGTGGAAATGTTCGTAGGTGTAGGTGCCTCCCGTGTGAGGGATTTATTTGAGGATGCCAAGAAACACGCACCCTGTATTATATTTATCGATGAGATCGATGCCGTGGCAAGACGCCGTGGCACCGGTATGGGCGGCGGACATGACGAACGCGAGCAGACCTTAAACCAGATGTTAGTGGAGATGGATGGTTTCGGTGTCAATGAGGGCATCATCGTGATGGCAGCCACCAACCGTGTAGATATCTTAGACCCGGCAATCATGCGTCCGGGACGTTTTGACCGGAAAGTTCATGTGGGCAGACCGGATGTGGGCGGCAGAGAAGAGATTCTGAATGTCCATGCAAAAAATAAACCCCTGGGTGATGATGTGGATTTAAAGCAGATAGCCCAGACAACAGCAGGATTCACCGGAGCGGATTTAGAAAACCTCTTGAACGAGGCGGCCATCGTGGCAGCCAGGGAAAACCGGGCATTTATCACTCAGGCCGACATTCGCAAATCCTTTGTGAAGGTAGGCATCGGCGCAGAGAAAAAGAGCCGGATCATTTCCGAGAAGGAAAAACGCATCACGGCATTCCACGAAGCAGGCCATGCGCTTTTATTCCACTTACTTCCGGATGTGGGCCCGGTATATTCCGTTTCCATCATTCCTACGGGTGCAGGGGCAGCAGGCTATATCATGCCGTTGCCGGAGAAGGACGAAATGTTCAATACCAAGGGCCGCATGCTGCAGGACATCGTGGTTTCGCTGGGCGGTCGTGTGGCAGAGGAACTGGTTTTTGATGACATCACTACCGGCGCTTCCCAGGATATCAAGCAGGCCACCCGAATGGCAAAGGAGATGGTGACGAAGTACGGCATGTCCGACAGCATAGGCCTGATTTGCTATGATAACGATGATGACGAGGTATTTATCGGAAGAGACCTGGCCCATGCAAGGGGCTACAGCGAAGGAATCGCTACGGCGATAGACCAGGAAATCAAGCGCATCATCGATGAGTGTTATACCAAAGCAAAACAAATCATCACAGAGCACCGTGATGTGCTGAATTCCTGCGCAGAACTTCTTCTGGAAAAGGAGAAAATCGGCCAGAAAGAATTCGAGGCATTATTTGAAAATTAGTTGTGCGAAATTTTAAGCCAATATTTTGAAGTGGTCCCAAAGTCCTGTACAATGTGTACAGATTTTGAGACCATTTTTTGTGAAGTTTGTGCACACTTAATTGGCATCCCGTGCTATTAT
>JAGASC010000383.1 GCA_017621905.1 Roseburia sp. | reverse complement strand
ATCTTTTACAAAACAAAAATTTTGAAAGAGATGTTAAAAAACAGAATATGTGTGCGTAGCTCAGCTGGATAGAGCACTTGGCTACGGACCAAGGTGTCGGGGGTTCGAATCCTCTCGCGCACGTATGAAAAAACCTTGAAAGCTTAATGCCTTCAAGGTTTTTGTGTTAAATATAAGATTTCTTATTGCGAAAATTTATAGAATTGTTTGTTTTTACGTATTCCAAGATAGTATTTTTGTAAATCCCAAGATAGTGTTTCTGCTAAAATAAAAAATCCTGCGGAAGAATCGCATATTTTTTCCATAATGTCAAATAATATCATTGCAGTAAAAAAAAGAAATGTGATGGCGTACAAAGTTACGCCGGAATGGAGGAAAACATGGCAAGAAGCACAGATACACAGAGTGGCGGATCAAGTTACAGAGACAGCTATGAGAATGGATATGGTCAGAACAGAGGCGGCCAGAACAGAGGTGGTCAGAACAGCGCCGGTCAGGGCAGTGGCACAAACAATGGCAGCGGTACAAACAGTGGCAGCGGCACAAATAGTACCGGCCAGAACGGCAACGGACAGAACAACACATCCAGCAATGCCAAAAATCGTGCGACAAATCGTACTTCCAGCAAAGCTACAGATACTTCTGGACAGAATGAGTCCGGCTCCGACACCTATCGCTAGAGAAACTGTCACAGCGCAGAAGCCAACTGCATAAGATGTAGAAAAGCAGAAAACAGATTACAGAGCAAAGCTTTGTAATCTGTTTTTGTTACGAGGAAAGGAAAATCTATGGAATTTTATCTGATTCATCCCAGAGAGATTTCGGCTCTGGTCAGAGAAAAAAGAGCAATTGTCATTGATGTCAGGGAACGAGAGGCATACCGTATTTTTCATTATCAGAATGCCAGAAATTATCCTTATGAAGAGATTATGTGCCGGTCTTTGTGCCTGCCAAGGAACCGGATATTTATTTTATATTGCGATTATGGCAGTACCAGTCTTATGGCAGCCAGGCAGCTGAGCAAGGAAGGGTATGAGGTATACAGTGTAGTAGGGGGTATAGAAGCGATAAAGAATTACCAAAGAACAATTTTACCAGAGAGCAACTGTTGACAGAAAAAAACAGAACGGATAATATATAGGTTATAGGAAGTTGCAAAGCAACTTTCTATAAAAGGCGCTGTTTTTGCGCCGCAAATCGATTACAGGGTTCGCAGAGCGGTTCCTGTAATATATAGGTTATAGGAAGTTGCAAAGCAACTTTCTATAAAAGGCGTTGCTTTTGCGCCGCAAATCGATTACAGGGTTCGCGGAGCGGTTCCTGTAATATATAGGTTATAGGAAGTTTATTAAGAATTCAGAGGAGATTACATGAAAACATATGAATTAGTGGTTCCCTGCCATTTTGGTTTGGAAGCCGTATTAAAACGGGAAATATATGATTTGGGATATGAGATAAGCAGAGTAGAGGACGGAAGGATTTCTTTTTGCGGGGATGCGGAGGCAATCTGCCGGGCAAATATTTTTCTGCGCACGGCAGAACGCGTTCTGATACAGGTAGGGCGCTTTCAGGCGACTACCTTTGAAGAGTTGTTCCAGGGCATCAAGGCCCTTCCTTGGGAGGAGTATATTCCGGAGGACGGCAAATTTTGGGTAAAGAAGGCGTCTTCTATCAAAAGTAAGTTATTCAGCCCATCGGATATTCAGTCCATTGCCAAAAAGGCTATGGTAGAGCGGATGAAGCAGCATTATAAAACAGACTGGTTTAGGGAAGAAGGAGCACCTTATCCGGTAAGGATTTTTCTGTTAAAAGATGAGGTAATGGTAACGTTGGATACTTCCGGGGAATCCTTGCATAAGAGAGGGTATCGCACCATGACCAGCAAGGCACCGCTGACGGAAACACTGGCAGCTTCGTTACTCCTTTTGACGCCATGGAGACCGGACCGGATTCTGGTGGATCCCTTTTGCGGCAGTGGTACATTTCCCATTGAGGCAGCTATGATAGCGGCGGGGATTGCACCGGGCATGAATCGGGAATTTACGGCGGAGCAGTGGACAAATCTGATTGAACGGAAACTTTGGTATGAGTGTGTACAGGAAGCCCAGGATATGGTACATACGGATGTAAAAGTAGATATCCAGGGATACGACATTGACGGCGAAGTAATCAAAGCCGCCCGAGAGAATGCAAAGCGGGCCGGTGTGGATCATTTGATTCATTTTCAGCAGAGAGCGGTGGCAGATTTGCGCCATCCGAAGAAATATGGTTTTATCGTGACGAATCCGCCCTACGGGGAGCGTTTGGAGGACAAGGCTGATTTGCCACAGCTTTACGGGCAGATCGGGGAGGCCTATCGGAAGCTGGATGACTGGTCTATGTACCTGATTACCAGCTATGAGGATGCGGAGCGGTATATCGGAAGAAAAGCGGATAAGAACCGCAAAATTTATAACGGGATGCTAAAGACCTATTTTTATCAGTTTATGGGGCCAAAGCCGCCTAAGAGGGTTTAAATTTAAATGAAGTATTCAAAAAGATATGTAGTTTTCGGTGTGCTTTTAGCAGCCGCCTTATTTGTAAAATTTAATACGCTTGGGGCGAGTTATGAAGAAATACGCAATTTCCGCGGAGCGACGCTGGAGGCGGAGACATGGAATCCTTTGATTGCATCCAGTGTCAATGACAACCTTTTGTCTGTAGTCATCGACAATAAGGAGTACACCAATGAAGATTATTCCTTTTACATGGATGACAAACTGAATCTCATGGTTCCGATCACGATTTTGCGGGATGCCTTAAATTGCAGTGCCCATTTGTATGGGGAAAGACAGCTGCTGGTGGAAAAACATTCCAGCGAGGTGGCCTTTCGATTGTATGAGAACATGGCTACCGTCAATGGAGAGGAGAAAGCGATTGTGTCTCCGCTTACCAGACAGGACAATAATTTTTATGTGAGTCTGAATGATTTGTCCAATTATCTGGGGTATTCTTATTCCTGGAACATGCAGGAGAATCAGGCGTCGGCGGTGGATACCTCGGGAAATGCGTCGATTATTCCCACCAGATATGATTTGCGGGAAAAATACCGGGCAGCCCAGGTGCGTAATCAGGGCGTATATGGAACCTGCTGGGCTTTTGCGGCGTTGGGAGCATTGGAGTCTTCCCTTTTACCGGAGGAGCAGGCGCTGTATTCTGCCGACCATATGACGCTCAGCAACGGGTTTAATTTGACCCAGGAGGACGGTGGGGAGTATACCATGGGTATGGCTTATCTGGCGGCCTGGAAGGGGCCTGTGTATGAGGCAGACGACCCCTATGGGGACAATGTGACCAATTCGGAGCTTACGGCGGTTAAGCATGTACAGGAAATGCAGGTCATCAACGGAAAAGACTATGAGAAAATCAAAGAGGCAGTATTTAAGTACGGCGGTGTTCAGACGTCCATTTATAACGCGCTTAGAAGCTCAAAATCGGATTCGCCTTATTATAATATGGAAAATGCAGCCTATTGCTATATTGGAACGGAAAAGCCAAATCATGACGTGGTTATTATAGGCTGGGATGACAGTTATCCCAGGGAAAATTTCAGCGTGGACCTAGAGGGAGACGGCGCATTTATCTGCCAGAACAGTTGGGGCGAGGAATTTGGGGAAAATGGTGTTTTTTATATTTCTTATTATGATACCAACATTGGTACCCATAACGTGGCATACACCCGGGTGGAAAACACGGATAATTACGACAATATTTATCAGAGCGACCTCTGCGGCTGGGTAGGGCAGCTGGGATACAATAAAGAAAGTATTTATGGCGCAAATGTTTACACGGCCGGAAGCGATGAGGAACTGGTGGCAGCAAGTTTTTATGCCACGGGCAAAGATTCTCAGTACGAGGTATATGTGGTGCAGGATTTCCAGGATGAGAAGTCGTTAGAGCAGATGATACCGGTGGCGTCCGGCAAGCTGAGTAATGCCGGTTATTATACGGTGGATTTTAATAGGGGGATTCCGGTGGAAGCGGGCGAGCGCTATGCGATTGTGCTTCATATCATCACGCCGGGGTCGGTACATCCTATGGCGATTGAATACGCGGCAGACGAGGCGACGCAGGATGTGGTCTTAAGTGACGGAGAAAGTTATATCAGCGCCAATGGTTCTAACTGGGTCAGTGCGAATTCCGTGGAGGAATGCAATCTTTGTATTAAAGCTTTCAGCAACAACCAGTGAAAAGGATAAATATAGGAGGAATAGAGATGAAACGAATTATTTTTGCGACCGGAAATGCCGGTAAGATGAGAGAAATCAGAGAAATTTTGGCGGATATGCAGGTGGAAATCCTGTCTATGAAAGAGGCGGGAATTTCGGCGGATATTGTGGAAGATGGAAAAACATTCGAGGAGAATGCAGTGATAAAGGCAAAGGCAATTGCTGCTTTTGCAAAAGAGGGGGATGTAGTGTTGGCGGATGATTCGGGACTTGAGGTGGATT
>JAGASC010000382.1 GCA_017621905.1 Roseburia sp. | reverse complement strand
TTTCCGATTGTAAAGCAAACAATCAGATAGCCCGCCGCAAACACGAAAAGTGCTTCCAGACATATGGTAAACCAGGTACCGGAAAAATAAAAATTACGCACTCCGGCAATTCCCAGCCAGACCTCGTAAATCAGCTGCCAGGACATAAATGCCCAGATTGCATAGTAGATAGCCGCTGACCATGACAAGACCCAACAGCTGTGCAAAAACAGAATCATCAATCCGAAGCCCGGAATTCGCATCACGCCACGAATCCAGAACACATTTTTGAGCGGCAGCATATTGGCCACGCAGCACATCAGCAGCCATAAAACCGCGCATCCCCCTATCCGTTTCCAGAAATTTTCCCGCCGGTCCATGGTGCCTGCATATACCACGCCGCCTGCCATGAAGCTTATCTCGCAGACCCAGTAAAATACCGCTTCCATCTCCCCCATATTTCCCAAATATTCCAGCAAGGTTCTCATTCTGTATACCTCCCGTGCATTTTATCATAGCTTTACGCAAGGATACTTCTCCTTGAACTTCCTTCACAACGATTCGGATTCCTCAAGATGTTCCACCCATGTACTCCGTCAGGGCTTTTAAAAATGTGGTTCGGTTGCGTCTGCTGATTTCCAGCGCATAACCACCCACAATTGCCGTATTATTGCGCACCTCCGACACATGCTTCAGATTCACCATATACCAATGATTGCACTTTACAAAAGAATAGGGCGCAAGCATTTCCTCCGCACTTGCCATGGTCCCCCGCACTACATACTCGCCATCTTTTGTGTAATAATGCAGCAGGCGGTTCTGCACCTCCACGTAATAAATCTGCCCGGTCTCCAGCTTTTTTACACCGTCCGGCAGAGTCAGAAGAATCTGCTGCCTGTCCCGCTGTTTTACGCGCTTTAAGGCTCTGGTCAGCTTCATGGTAAAGGTGTAGTAAGTCACCGGTTTCATAATAAAATCCAGAGCGCCCACCTCATAACCCCGAATCGCATAGGTGGCCATATTCGTGATAAAGACAAGTACCACATCCGAATCCATCCTTCGAATCTGCCCCGCCGCCTCCATGCCGTTCACTTTCGGCATCTCGATATCCAGCAAAATGAGATCATACAACGGCCGATAATCCTCCAGAATCTCCGCGCCGTCATGAAAAACGGATATCTTAAAAGGCACGTCATTTTCTTTTTGATATTGGTTAAAAAAAATCTGCAGCTGCGCAGCGAACCCCGCGTCATCTTCCACAATCGCAATATGATACATTCTTCCATATCCCCCGTCTTTTGTAAAACCTCTCGCATCCCTGTTTTTGGCCATAAACCATGCAGCATCGCTCACCTGCCCGATTCCGTCCAATCTCCTGCCGCATCCTAATTGCCGCTTGTCTCTACAACAATTTCAACTGCCTTAAGTATAGCGGATTTCCTGTAAAAATACAATGAAGTTTAGTTGCAACAGAAAAATTTGCCAAAGTATTTTTCTCCCGGCGGATTTCATGCTATAATTTTCACGCATCTTATTTTGCAAGTTGTAGTGGAGGATTTTATGAACCGCATACTCACCTATACCATCAGTGAAGAATATAATGGCCTTCGGGTCGAACAGTTTTTAAAAAGAAAAGGCTACTCCGTCCAGAACCTGACAGAAATCAAGCGTATGCCGAAAAGCATTCTTGTAAACGGCGTTCACTATTATATGCGTCAACAGCTTGCCACCGGAGACCATCTGGAAGTACATATCTGCGAGACGGAATGTTCAGAAAAAATTCCTCCCGCCAATCTTCCGCTGGATATCGTATACGAGGACGAAGATATTATTGTCATTAACAAGCCTGCCGGCATGCCGATTCATCCTTCCATGAAAAATTATACAAATTCCATGGCAAATGCTCTGGCCTATTACTATCAGGAACAGCATAAGCCCTTTATTTTCCGCTGCAGCAACCGGCTGGACCGGGACACTTCCGGTCTTACGGTAGTGGCAAAGCATCTGGTCAGCGCAAGTATTTTGGCTTCTATGGTGGCGCGTAAGGAAGTGGAAAGAGAATATCTTGCCATCGTTTCCGGACATGTGACTCCGGAGGAAGGTACCATTGATGCGCCGCTGGCACGTAAAGAAGGGACTATTATTGAACGGATGGTGGATTTCGAACACGGGGAGAAAGCAATTACGCACTATAAGGTTGTGCAAAAATTTACACGCTGCCAGCCTCTTAGGACAAGCCAACTCACGTGCGGGATTCCTCACCAAACAGACCAGTTCGCATGTGAGGTCCCTCAACAGGTGGACCAGTTCACATGCGGGCTGCCTCACCAGGGAATGTATCACTTGTACAGCCTGGTCTCCCTGCGCTTAGAGACCGGCCGTACCCATCAGATTCGAATTCATATGAAATATCTAGGTTATCCCCTGATTGGGGACTACCTGTATCACCCGGATATGGAATTGATCGGCAGACAGGCTTTGCACTCCTACAAGCTCTCTTTCCGTCATCCCATCACCGGAGAATTTATGGAGTTTACGGCTCCGCTTCCGGATGATATGCGTTCGGTATTGGCCGAAGATCAATAGAAAGCAAGCTCTGCGAACTTTCTATTGTCACAAACGCTCTATTGTCATGAATAAAACGGTAGGGATTCCATCAGGATGGAATTCCTACCGTCCACAAATACTGCTCATTTTTTCCCCACAAAAGAAGTTCTTTCATTTGCTCATCGTACATCTCTCCCGGTCTGTAATCCCGAATCATCTGAAACAGGTGTCCTTCCTTTTCATCGCGAGGCTCTAATGTTTCTAACTTCTCTGTTAATGATTGGAAAAGCTCTGCCGGCTGAATGTCATCTGCAATAACCACCCCGAAAAGCTTTGACACCAGTCCTGCGGCATAATAAAATTCATAATTTCCGGTCAAAATTGATTTTTGCATATTGCATTTTATGATAACGCTCTGGCGCGCAATGGATGTAACCATGAATCCTCCCAATTGTGTTTTCGTCTCATTGTTTTGAATATTATCATATTACTGTATTCTATTATTTGTCAAGTTCTCTCTGCCACCTATCAAAAATAAACAAATCAATTAAGACGAAGCAATTCCCTGTATAAAATAATACAATGAACCGACCGTTTTCCCCAGCGCCATGGAAAGCATGACCCAGGACAATCCCTCTTTTAACCCAAAACGCCGGAACATAATGGGAAATGTATTCAAGATCTCCGCCAGCGCCACCGCCATGCATCCCATAAAAATACCGGCCGAAAGGCCATAAAGATACAGCATCAGCCGCCCGAGAGGAACCGGGATTTCCGGAAAAACCGATACAATATTTCCCAGCGTACCGCCCAGGATAATGGCATTTTCAAAGTGCATCGTTTCCGCCGCCCGATTGCATTTTCCGATCATGCGAGGCAGCACACCCACCACAATCAGAAATGCAAAGGTCCCCGCCGACACCCCCACTCCCGCGGCAATACCTGCAAATCCCAAAAAAATATGTTTAATTAACATCTACACTGTGTCCCTTTCTCTCCGCATTTTCAATAAATGCTTTATCGATATCCTCCTCGTACTTGCGCATCTCCACCTGGATTGGCGTCGGATCCGGCGTAATCTTCTTCTTTCCCACATGGTTAAAGAAAACCGTGATTCCAACGGCAAGACCAATGCTGTAGCAGATTTCAAGCTCCGTCACCCCGTTAGATTCCGTGCCCATTACCTGCTGATAAAATTTCGTAAAAATCTCCGTTACGGAAATATCATTATTAAATGCCATAATTGTAAACGCAGACCCAAAGAAAATAACCACACACAAAGCCACTGTTTTTGATGCATTCAGCCACTTTGGCTTCTTGGGGTTTGGAACGTATTCAACAATAAAATCTCTCTCGCCTTCATTGGTCACATCCACATTCGGATATTCCTCATGAATCAGTTCGATAATCTTTAAGACCGAAAAAACCTCCATCACGTTTTTCTGTTTTTTCTTGTCCATGGCTTCCCGGAACGTATAAATCTTTTTCTGCTTCAGCTGTCTCACAATCGCCGGATCGGCACATTCCATCTTTGCAATATCCGAAAGCTTCACATGCCGATCTGTCACAATTGTATTTTTATCAATTTTTAAATACAACGTCTCATTACTTACGCCCATATATCTGCCTCATCCTCAAACTGCGGTACAGCCTCATCTGTTTCACAGTTCTTCACCAGCGTCTCCTCACCATATGCCTTAAACCCATTCACCCCCTGTTCCTTCTCCGCTTCTTCGCAATTATTTACCAACGTTCCGTCCACCGGCACCTCGCTCTTTTTCCCTTTCATTACCAGGAAAATCGCTCCGCAGACCACAACTGCCACTACCAGACAAACCAGACATGCTCTATACTTTTTACAATTCATTATCGTCCCCTCCATTTGCTTTCTTTTTTCGTAACGATTCGATACCTTCATAATTACGATCGCAAGCCCGTAAAAATCGCGTTCGCGATGGGTGCTTGTTCTTTTTTCCTGCTCTGGTACAATTGTAAAATTCAATAACCCTGCCTCAATTTTACAATCTACATGCATTATTATTTCTAAATCAAGAAATATTATGTACTACATTGCATTTTCCTCAAAAACGTGTTACGGTTTTATCAGAATATTTTTTTCTTGCAGAAGATTTTAATTACTCTTTTTGGAGACATAAAAAACATAAATATAGGAGACCATCATGGCAACAACAAAGGAAATCCTCTCTCTGGCTGTAGAAACAGGCGATGCACTGCTTCGCAACGGCGCAGAGGTTTACCGGGTCGAAGACACCCTGATTCATATTCTAGAGGCTTATGAAATTGAAAATTTTGACGTTTACGTACTGTCCAACGGCATTTTTGCCAGCGCAAACGAAGACAAAGACGATGCCTGCAGCATGATCCGGCATGTCCCCCTTGGGTCCACCAACCTGGGACGGATCACCGCTTTAAACCAGCTTTCCCGGGAGATATGTTCTCACGAATGTTCCCTGCATGATGCCTGGCTTCGTCTGGAGGAATGCAAAACAATCCCGGACAACCGTCTGATCGTCCAGATGTTTTTCTGCGGTCTGGGCTGCGGCTGTTTTGCCTATCTGTTCGGCGGAACCTTGCTGGACGCTGCTGCCGCATTTTTGATTGGACTGCCGCTCCAGTTTTTTTTAGTGCGCCTGCGGAAACGCAAAACCTCAAAATTTATTGTAAACATTTTGGGCAGCGCGCTGGTAACCCTGCTTTCCCTTTTTATCCACTCGCTGAATGCTCCCATATTTTATGACAAAGTCATTATCGGAGATATCATGCCTTTGGTTCCGGGAATGGCTTTGACCACCTCCATACGTGATCTGTTCAATGGCGATTACCTTTCCGGCGCCATCCACATGATCGATGCCCTGCTGACTGCCTTTTGTATCGCCGTCGGAGTGGGTGCAGTTATCACCCTGTATCACATGATGGGAGGTGTTATATAATGTTTGCACAATTTATCGCGAGTATGTTTGCGTCTCTTTCTTTTGCTGCGCTTTTTAGCGCACCAAAAAAACAGCTGTTATTCTGCGGTCTCACCGGCGCCATCGGCTGGGTGGTCTATCTGCTTTGTTTAGAACTTGGGACAAGTGCCGCTGTTGCCAATATGATTGCAACATTTTCCGTAACCCTGATTTCCAGGGCCATCGCTTCGCTCCGCAAAACTCCGGTAACCGTTTATCTGATTTCCGGTATTTTCCCGTTGGTGCCGGGGGCAGGCATTTACTATACTTCCTATTATTTTATCATGAACGAAATGAGCCAGTTTTCCCAGGCAGCATCGGACACACTGAAAATTGCCGGGGCCATTGCATTGGGAATTGCTTTTGGTTTTGCATTGCCGCAGGCCTGGTTCAATGCGCTGCGGAGAATGCGAGCCGAATGACTTGGGTGTCATT
>JAGASC010000381.1 GCA_017621905.1 Roseburia sp. | reverse complement strand
GAAACCATAACACATCTTTCAGAAGAATTAAAGGAATCAGGCATTTCAAGGCTGTTTATCACTGAAACAGGAAAGCGTGATTTAGCTGATTCAATTATTGCCGGCTCAGGCATAAGCAACATTGATGTTGTAGCTGTCAAAATTTTCGTCCATTCCAACGGGGCAAACAATTGGCAGGAAATCCTTCTCTAATAAATCGTAGAGTATTTTCGGATTTACCTCTGTGATTTCTCCCACATAGCCAATGTCCTGGCCGTCGGAGTATTTTTTCTCAACCTTTAAAAGTCCGCCGTCCTTGCCGCTGATACCGATGGCGTTGACACCAAGCTCCTGTACCAGTTTGACCAGGGATTTGTTCACTTTATTTAATACCATCTCGGCAATTTCCATGGTGGCCTCATCGGTTTTGCGCAGACCGTTGACAAATTCCGGCTCCATGCCTACTTTGCCGACCCAGCGGCTGATTTCCTTGCCGCCGCCGTGAACAATGATGGGTTTAAATCCTACCAGCTTTAACAGGGTCACGTCCTGAATGACGTGTTTTTTCAGTTCCTCGTCTACCATAGCGCTGCCGCCGTATTTTACTACGATGATTTTACGGTTAAAACGCTGAATATAGGGAAGTGCCTCAATCAGCACCTCTGCTTTCTGCAAAACTTCCTGCATATTTTTCTCTTCCATTTTGTTTTTCTCCTCATTTGCAAAAATTCTTCTTTTTGTAGATGAAAATATCTGATTTTCTCTCATTCCTGGTTATTTGGACATATAGTAAAAAACTTCCTCTCTTTGTCCAAAATCCGGGCTTTTTTCTTTCAATCTCGTTCCTTTTATCCTCTTATTTGGACATATAAGAAAAAAATTTCTCTCTTTGTCCAAAATCTGGGCTTTTTTCTTTCAATCTCGTTCCTTTTATCCTCTTTCTTGGACATTGAAAATACTTCTTTGTCTAATATGTCCAAAAAGCTTCTTAAGAAACCATTCTATACCATTTTAGGATTTTCAAATGGACATTGTATGTAGTTTTTTTCCCATATGTCCAAACATATCATCACGAACGATAATCCGCATTGATTTTTACGTAATCGTAAGTCAGGTCACAGCCCCAGGCAGTGGCTGTGGCGTCACCCATTTTTACATCTGCGATGACGGTAACTGCCGGCTCAGATAAAATCTTTGTTGCCTCTTCCTCGCTGTAATCTAATGCTACACTGTCTTTTATGATCTGCATTTTTCCTGCTGCGCTTTCGAAAAACAAATCCACTTTTTCCGGGTCAAACTGTGCGCCGGAGTAGCCCATAGCGCAGAGGATTCTGCCCCAGTTCGCGTCATGTCCGTAAATGGCTGCCTTGGTCAGGCTGGAGGTGATGACGGATTTGCTGAGGATTTTTGCCTGTTCCTTTGTCTCAGCTCCGATAACTTTTACCTCGAAAAGTGCGGTCGCTCCCTCGCCGTCCCCGGCCATCTGTTTTGCCAGAGTCTCATTGACGTAGTGGAGTGCCTGACAGAATGCTTTGTAGTCTTCATTTTCTTCTGTGATTTCCGGGTTGCCTGCAAGGCCGTTTGCCAGGATGACACAGGTATCATTGGTGGAGGTGTCACCGTCCACGGAAATCATATTGTAGGTATCCTCCACGTCAGCCTGCAGAGCTTTTAAAAGCAACGGCTGGGAAATGGCTGCGTCTGTGGTCAAAAAGCTTAACATGGTACACATATTTGGATGAATCATGCCGGAGCCTTTGCTCATGCCGCCGATAGTGACGGTTTTACCGCCAATTTCTACTTCCACGGCCAATTCCTTTTCATGGGTGTCGGTAGTCATAATGGCACAGGCTGCTGCATGGCCACTTTCATAGCCGCCGGAAAGCTTAGGAACCATAGTCTCGATTCCGGCACAGATGCAGTCGATGGGAAGCTGCTTACCGATGACACCGGTGGAAGCTACAAGAACCTGGTCCATTGGTATCTGGAGCTGTGCTTCTATTTTCTCTGCTGTCTTCCGGCAATATTCCATGCCCTCTTCTCCGGTGCAGGCATTGGCGATTCCGGCGTTGATGACTACCGCCTGGGCCTGTTTGCTGTCGTAAACTACGTGCTGATCCCATTTTACCGGTGCTGCTTTTACGATATTTTTGGTGAAGGTTCCTGCTACGTTACAAGGTACTTCACTGTAGATCATCGCCATGTCTGTTCTGTTTTTATATTTGATTCCTGCTGCCGTGCTGGCTGCTTTAAAACCTTTTGCTGTGGTTATGCCACCTTTGACTTCTTTCATTGTTCATGCTCCTCTTTTTTGGTATATTCTTTTCATACATCTTTTTTATTCGTTATGAAATTTTGTCCTTCTAATTGCATCAAGTAAATCAACTAATAATTATTCTACATTTCCTGCATTTCTGTGATTTTCCGACCTACAGTTCTGCCGTTTTACTGTTTTCAAACCATTATTTACTTATTCATTAAGGATTAAAAGTTGTCACATTTTCTTCGTTCAGGACACATTCATAATAATTAACGTCCATACGAAAACTCCATCCCAACTTCTGCCAGAATCGATTTCCAATCTCATTTTTCTGGAAGGCAATCAGGTTTACCTTATTGACTTTTTCCTCCTTTAGCGCTGCAAGACAGGCTTTTACCATCTGCTGGCCGATGCCGTTTTTGCGGTATTCTTCCTGCACGCATACATGATAAAGACATGCTCTTCTGCCGTCATGTCCGCAGAGGATGGCGCCTATAATTTTTCCATTCAGCATGGCCACCATACTCGTTGTTGGATTACGTCGGACAAATCGTTCCACGCCTTCTCTGGAGTCATCGATGCTTCGAATACCAAAGCCATGAATACTCATCCACAATGCATATACTTCTTCGTAATCGTCCATTGTCATCACACGAATGACTGCCTGCTGTTGTTCCATTTCTATCTAATCCCTTTTCTATATATAATATAAGTTATCGGAAGCTGTTTTTGCTTCCGATAAAAGGCGCTGTTTTTGCGCCGCAAATCGATTGCAGGGTTCGCAGGGCGGTTCCTGCAATATAAGTTATCGGAAGCCGCTTTTCCTTCCGATAAAAGGCGCTGTTTTTGCGCCGCAAATCGATTACAAGGTACTAATATAACACCCTTACGGGAACATGGGCACCATGTTCAATCCTTCTGCTTCCTCAAATCCGAACATCAGGTTCATGTTCTGCACTGCCTGGCCTGCTGCACCCTTGACCAGATTATCCAGTGCTCCCATCATAATAATTCTTCCGGTACGGGCATCCATCTGGAAGCCAATGTCCACGTAATTACTGCCTTCTACCCACTTAGTTTCCGGACACTGACCCGGGTCTAACACGCGGACAAATTTTTCATTGGCATAATATTTATCGTAAACTGCTTTTATTTCCTCGCTGGTGGGAAGGCTTCCATCCGGCTTTTTCACCAGAGTGGCATATTCCGTTGCCAGAATTCCACGATTCATCGGTACTAAATGCGGGGTGAAGTTGATGGTTACCGGTTTACCTGCTGCATAGCCTAACTGTTCCTCGATTTCCGGTGTATGTCTGTGAGTCGCCACGCCATAAGCTTTCATATTTTCATTGACCTCGCAGAAAAGGTTCGGCAGCTTCGCGCCGCGTCCTGCTCCGGAGGTTCCGGATTTCGCATCCACGATCAATGTATTTGGATCAATCAGTCCTTCTTTTACCAATGGATATGCGGTCAGTATGGAGCAGGTGGTGTAGCATCCGGGGTTGGCTACCAGTCTTGCTTTCTTTACCTGTTCTCTGTTTACCTCGCACAGGCCGTAAACTGCTTCCTCGATAAATTGTGGGCTTTTATGCTCGATTTTGTACCATTCCTCGTAAATGGACACATCTTTGATTCGAAAATCGGCACTTAAGTCAACGATTTTTGTTTTAGATAGAATTTCTTCTGTCAGTACGCCTGCCAAAAACCCCTGAGGTGTGGCTGTAAAGATTACGTCCACCTGGTCTGCCAGTTCTTCCATATTATCATCCAGACACACGTCATCCACGATCTGGAACATGTTCCGGTATACCTCTGCATATGGTTTGTCTATGTAACTTCTGGATCCGTACCATTTAATTTCAACTTCCTTATGGCCCATCAGGATACGCACAAGTTCATTTCCTGCATATCCGGTAGCGCCGATGATTCCTGCTTTTATCATATCCGCTTTCACCTTTCTTCTCTCTCGTTTTTCTTCGGGATTTTGAACATTCCTCTTCTCAACTTATTTTTGCACACTATTTTACATCATAGTATACAAATTCATGATAGTAAAGTATTTTTTTCTGTTGTCCCACCATGTTTTCGCATAATTATACATCCATTTTGCCTTTTATGCAATACCTGTTTTCTATTTTCTGTTTGTTTTTTCTCCTGATTTGCGAAAAAAGGAGCCCAACTTTTTCCTTATTTATAAATATTCTCCTCATTTTTCCCATTCTGTATACTTCTCACAAGTTTATTCATTTTTATGCATAAAAAATGTATATTTTTTCACTTGCCATTCTGCCACTTTTGTTGTATATTGTTTCTAGTCATTATTTTTGCATAGAAATGCATTTTTAAATCATACAGAAAGAAGGATAAAACTATGAAAGAAAAAGTTATTTTAGCTTACTCCGGCGGTCTGGATACTACCGCTATCATCCCATGGCTGAAGGAAAATTATGATTACGAAGTAATCTGCTGCTGCATCGACTGCGGACAGGAAGAAGAGTTGGACGGTCTGGAAGAAAGAGCTCTTTCCTGCGGCGCTTCCAAATTGTACATCGTAGACATCATTGACGAGTTCTGCGAGGACTACATTATGCCATGTGTGCAGGCAAATGCGGTTTATGAGAACAAGTATCTCCTTGGTACTTCTATGGCTCGTCCGTTAATTGGGAAGAAGCTGGTAGAAATTGCAAGAAAAGAAGGCGCTACCGCCATCTGCCACGGCGCTACCGGTAAGGGAAATGACCAGATTCGTTTTGAGCTGGCTATCAAGGCTATGGCTCCGGATCTGAAAATTATTGCAGCATGGAGAGATGACAAGTGGACCATGCAGTCCCGTCAGGACGAGATTGATTACTGTGAGGCTCATGGCATTCATCTTCCATTCTCCGCAGATTCCAGCTACAGCCGTGACCGTAACATCTGGCACATCAGCCATGAAGGTCTGGAACTGGAAGATCCGGCATGCGAGCCGAATTATGATCACCTTCTGGTACTTGGCGTTTCTCCGGAAAAAGCTCCGGAAGAAGGTGAATATGTGACATTAACCTTTGAGAAAGGTGTTCCCACCTCTGTCAATGGAAAAGAGATGAAGGTTTCTGATATTATTCGTGAGCTGAATGCTCTGGGAGGAAAGCATGGCGTTGGTATCATTGATATCGTTGAGAACCGTGTAGTTGGTATGAAGTCCCGTGGTGTTTATGAGACTCCGGGCGGAACCATTCTGATGGAGGCACATCAGCAGTTAGAGGAGCTGGTTCTGGATCGTGCTACCATGGAAGTAAAGAAGGATATGGGAAATAAGCTGGCGCAGATTGTATATGAAGGAAAATGGTATACACCGCTGTGTGACGCTGTGAAAGCTTTTGTTTCTTCTACACAGGAATATGTGACTGGTGAAGTGAAGTTTAAGCTTTATAAGGGTAATATTATTAAGGCCGGTACTACTTCTCCGTACTCTCTCTACAGCGAGTCTCTGGCAAGCTTTACCACCGGTGATCTGTATGACCACCATGATGCTGCCGGATTCATTACACTGTTTGGTCTGCCACTGAAGG
>JAGASC010000380.1 GCA_017621905.1 Roseburia sp. | reverse complement strand
GATTTTTCCCAGAGACACCGGTGCCGTCAAAAACAGCTGGTCTGTTTTACTGTGGCGCTCTTCCGCCAGGCTTCGCATGGTAAGTACAGGTACTGCAATCAGCATGATAAATGCCATTGCGGATAAGGAATAGGAAATATAAGGGTATCCACTCCTTAAGTTATATGCAAAGAAATAGAGGCCGTATACTGCCAGCACAGCCGCAATGAACAGCCATCCCGTCACATTCTGGAAATAGGATTTCAATTCTCTTTTTAATACTGCTATCATTGTTCAAATCCTCCCTGTTTTCCGGAGGAAAATGCGGCTGCACAGCAACCAGTTGCATTGGCAGACGCAGAGGATTTTCCTCCTTCCTGAGATGTAAGTTCAAGGAATACATCCTCCAAAGACTTGGATGCCAGTTTCATTTCCATGATTGGCATTTTCGCCTGTGCACAGGCATAAAATACATCTTCTCTGACATCGCAGGATTTCTCAGCGGTCAGATGGAATGTTGTCACACCATTTTCCTGCTCTGAAGACAGACTGATACCGGCAATTCCCGGCACTTCTTCCAATATCGCTTTCGCCTCCTGCTGCCCTGCCTTTACCGCCAACTGCAGCTCCTGTGCACCGGACATCCGCTCCAGCAGATTTGCGGTGGAATCACTGGCTACCAGCTTTCCTTTGGATAGGATAAATACATGGTCACAGACAGCGGATATTTCGGTCAAAATATGGGAACTCAATATTACGGTATGTTTCTTTCCCAGCTCCTGAATCAGTTCGCGAATTTCAATGATCTGTTTCGGATCAAGACCAACGGTAGGCTCGTCTAAGATGATGATTTCCGGATAACCTAAGATAGCCTGGGCAAAACCAACCCTCTGACGATAACCTTTGGAAAGATTGCGTATCAGACGTCCGGATACTTCTGTAGTCCGGGTGGTCTCCATGGCCTCCTCCACGTATTTTTTGCGCAGTTTTTTGTCCAGTTTTTTCAATTCTGCCACAAATTCCAGGTATTCCCGCACGGTCATTTCTGTGTAGAGAGGCGGTATTTCCGGAAGATAGCCCACACAGCGCTTTGCCTCCTCCGGCTCTAAGAAAATATCATGTCCATTCAGTTTTACTTCACCGCTGGTAGCTCCCAGATAACCGGTGATAATGTTCATTGTAGTTGATTTTCCGGCTCCATTTGGGCCAAGGAAACCATAGATTTTGCCCGGCTCTACCGTCAGGGTCAAATCGTCTACGGCTACATGGTTACCATATTTTTTCACCAGATGATTGATTTCAATCAAGACGTACTCCTCCTTGTTTTCCGAAGGAAAATGTAACTCTGCTTGCAGAGTTTGACCTTTGCACGAGCAGAGGATTTTCCTCCTTTATTATGCGGCTTCTGTTTCACTGTTCACGACCTTATGTCCCGCGTTTTATTTTTTTTGCACGGGACAAGGCGGAACTTCCAGAAAACCTGGCTATTTGCGTTTTGAAACGCTTTGTAACGATCAGGACACCTGAATCGCTACGCTTCCAATAAAGTAGAGTACGGGAGAAATGTGTTTAAATAAGGGTGAAATTGTGTTTTTTGTGTGAAATCATTATAAGAAAGGTCCGGCACAAATTTGGATGCTGTAGTCCTCTGATTCCTTGATGTCACGTTTTTCTTCACAATTCCACTTATAACTCTACACCATAATCGTTCAACAGTTTCATAGCTTCGTCGTAAGTTGTAAAACAGATTGCTTCCATTCCTACGGCTTTCGCCCCATCCGCGTTTTCCTGATGGTCGTCAAGGAAGATACACTCTTCCGGTTTCAGGCCGAAACGTTCACACAAGGTCAGGTAGATTTCCGGTTCCGGCTTGAGCAGATGATCTTCAAAAGAGAACAAAGCTCCATCTGCATCTTCCAGAAAAGACAGGGCTTCCTGGGTATGCAGATAGGTCCAGTAGGCGTAGTTGGAAAGGATATATACGCCATAGCCCTTTGCCTTCATGGCTTTAAGCCAGGGTCTCGTGTAAGCGTACTGCTCTGCAGGCAAATGGATATTTTCCCAAAATGTGCGGATTTCTTTCTCATATGCAGGATTATTGCTAATAAATTTAGCCAGCATATCCTCAGGACTTAATACACTGCGGTCGGATACCAGCCAATCCGGTGACTTTGTTGTGGCTGACGCAACTTCGGCCACGGTCAATTCATCAAAGCCCAGTTTGCGCATGGCGGCCTCCGGATCCCATTCAATCAGCACTTTTCCTATGTCTAAAACAATATTTTTAATCATATTTTTCCTCTTTTCTATTACAAATTCTCTGTATTGCGGTGCAATAACAGCACCAAATACATCCCAATTTCCGGAAATTTGGCTATACACAAAACAATAGAAAGTACGCTCTGCGAACTTTCTATTGTCATGAAAAATATCTCTCCCCTGCCCAGGATTTATTTATTTTTAGGGCATAGGGAGAGAATTCACTCTTATTTTGTACGATAGATAATGTCATCACGGCCAGGTCCGTTGGAGACCATGGTGATCGGATAGCCAATCTGCTCCTCGATGAATTCGATGTAGTTGCGGCAGTTTTCCGGCAGATCTTCGTATTTTTTGATGCCGCGGATTTCACATTTCCAGCCCGGCAGTTTCTTTAATACCGGTTTTGCTTTTTCCAGCTTTGCTGTGGTCGGGAATTCTGTGGTTACTTCACCGTCGATTTCATAACCCACACATACCGGAATTTCGTCTAAGTAACCTAAAACATCCAGTACCGTGAACGCCACGTCTGTGGTTCCCTGCAGACGGCAGCCATATTTGCTGGCAACGCAGTCGAACCATCCCATACGTCTCGGACGTCCTGTGGTTGCGCCGTACTCTCCGCCGTCACCGCCGCGTCTCCTGAGCTCTTCTGCCTCGTCACCAAAGATTTCGCTGACGAATGCACCTGCTCCTACTGCGGAGGAATATGCTTTACATACTGTTACAATCTGCTTGATTTCATACGGCGGAAGTCCTGCTCCAATCGCGCCGTAAGCTGCCAGTGTGGAGGATGAGGTTACCATCGGATAAATACCGTGATCCGGATCTTTTAAGGTTCCAAGCTGCCCCTCTAAAAGTATGGTCTTTCCCTCTTTGATGGCATTGTTAAGGTAAGAAGAAACATCACATACATAAGGCGCTACCATATCGCGGTATTCATGCAGGGTTTCTAACAGTTCCTTCGGGTCGATGAGCGGCTTGTGGTACAGGTGCTCCAACATAACATTTTTCATTTCTGCAATGCGCACTACTTTTTCCTGCAACAGCTCCTCGTCAAACAATTCGCTGACCTGGAAACCAATCTTTGCATATTTATCTGAATAAAATGGTGCAATTCCTGATTTTGTGGAACCAAAGGACTTTCCGCCCAGTCTTTCTTCCTCATACTGGTCAAAAAGAATGTGGTATGGCATCACAATCTGTGCACGGTCGGAAACTAAAATCTTTGGCATCGGTACATTACGATCCACGATGGACTGAATCTCATTAAATAATACCGGAATATTTAAGGCTACACCATTTCCGATCACACTGGTGGTATGACCATAGAACACACCGGATGGCAGGGTGTGAAGGGCGAATTTACCATAATCGTTGACGATGGTATGCCCTGCGTTTGCTCCGCCCTGGAAACGCACGATAATGTCCGCTTCCTTTGCGAGCATATCTGTAATCTTACCTTTTCCCTCGTCGCCCCAGTTGGCTCCAACTACTGCTTTTACCATTTTTAAATCCTCCTTGTTTTTTCGAAGGAAAAATGCCTACTCAGCTTGCTGAGTTTGCGCACATTGCAGGCGCACATTGGAATTTTCCTTCTAATATAAGAAAATCTTACACAATTGCCTATGAAGCATAAAAAGGCGACAGTGTAAAAACTGCCGCCTTTCCCTCGTTTTTACTTTCAGATTATACCTAATGTCATGGCATAAGTAAAATTAATATTTATTATGTAATATATAACAGCACGTTATATCATTCGTGTAATATCAAATAATCCAAAAGTTTTCCAGCTGCCGCAGATATTGGAATCCGCTCATCCGAAACGATACAAAACTGCCGTTTTGGAATTATTTCATCAAATTCTAACCGGAATAGCTCTCCTG
>JAGASC010000379.1 GCA_017621905.1 Roseburia sp. | reverse complement strand
CTGCTATTCTTTTCTTTCCTCCTCTATCACGATTTCTCCCTCCACATATTTCCGGCTCATATCGTGGCTCAGCTTTCGGTTCTCCACTGTGTCAAATACAATGGAAAAATCATAATCCTCCGGATACAGCTGATCCGCCGGCACCAGAAGCTTTACCCTCTTGTGATTAATCCAGATTTTCTTTCCCTGCAGCTGCACTCGCAGAACACCCTTGTCATCTGCCTCCCGGCAGACAATTCCAATCTTTCGATCCGGACTTACCATGACGCTGTCTCCCCGGTGAAAGGAGATTTCTTTCTTCCCCTTCCCCGGTTTTTGACGGATCACATGGGGAGAGGCTTCTTTCTTCAGAGTTCCTGTCGCTCCCGTTCTCTCCGGTTCTTCCGAGTCCGTCTCTGTCGTTCCGTACGCTGCTTTCCGTGCCCGGCGTAGCATAGATTCCGGCATCCCCAGACGTTTTGCAATCTGCAGGGCACAGCTCTGTCCCGCCTCCCCGATCACCATCTGATACAGCGGCTTCAGATTGTCGGCATCAAAGGTCATCCGGGCATTGAGGATTCCTTCCTCCTTCTCCGCATACACCTTGATTTCCGGGTAATGGGTCGTTACCAAGAACAAGGCGCCGCTCCGCTTCAGCTCCTCCAGCACCGCGACCGCGATTCCCATGCCTTCCTGGGGATCCGTGCCGGAGCCCAGCTCATCCATAATCACCAGGCTCTCCCGATTGACCCGTTTTAATATCTCCAGCACATTGGTAATATGCGCAGAAAAAGTGGATAAATTCTCCGACAGACTCTGCCCGTCTCCGATATCGCAGAGAAAATTGCTGAACATCCCCAGTTCTGCACTTTCGCAGGGAACGTGAAGGCCACACTGGGTCATCATACAGCAAAGAGCCACCGTCTTTATGGCCACCGTCTTTCCACCCGTATTGGGACCTGTGATGATAATTCCCTGCACTCCATCTCCTATCTGAAACTGCAGCGGCACACAGGAGTCCTTTGCCAGTAGCGGATGTCTGGCATCCTTTAATCGGATCACCTGTTCTTTTTCAATCACCGGAGCGGCTCCCTCCTGTTCCAGACTCAGCTTTCCCTTGGAAAATGCATAGTCCAGCTTCTCCATGGTCCGGATATTCTGACGCAGCGGCTCAGAATACGTGTCCACCTCTACTGTAAGTGTATACAGGATCCTTCTTACCTCATCCTCCTCTTCCAGCTTCCACTGCTGCAGCTCCTCATACAGATTGGCTAAAGCCACCGGTTCCACAAACAGCGTATTTCCGGTTGCCGACTTATCCAGCACACTGCCCGGAATACGGAATTTATACTCTTTTTTCACCGGGAGACACAGACGGCCATTGCGGAAGGTACTGAAGCTGTCCGACATACACTCCTTATTTTTCCGAATCATCTGATCCGCCTTCTCCCGCATCTCTTCCTCCGCCCGCAGGATACTGCGCCGAATCTCCCGGAGTGTCACAGAAGCACTGTCCGCAACTTCATCATTAAACACAGCTTCCTCGATCGCCTCCTTCAGCGGTTCCAGCGCCTCCAGATTTTCCGCGTCATAGGCCAGAGAGATATCATAGGCTTTCCCTTTTTCCAGATAATCTTTCAGGCGCTTCACCGCCACCAGAGCTCCTTTTACCCTGGAAAGCTGAACTGCTGTCAGGCAGTCCCCTTTAGAGGATATCATCAATATCTCTTCCATTCCGTTTAAGCTGACCAGCGGCGGATTTCCGCATTTTTCCAGCAAAAGACGGCTCTCCGTAGTCTCCTTCAGCCGGTGAAGCAGCTCCCGCTCCGACAGACAGGGTACCGTCTCCCGAATTCTCTGTTTTGCCGTTTCCGTCACGGCAAGCTCCATCCACTGCTCCTTGATCCGGTCAAATTCCAGCACCCGTTCTGCCATCGTTTCTTTTTTTCTATTGAAACATGTTTCACATCCATGATCTCTTCCTCCATACCTTTTATTTACTGAGTTTATGATTTTTCGGTGTGAGAGGAACTTCCGCAAAAAAAGCGCGAGTTCTGTCAGGAGAACTCTCCTGCTGCCGTACGGCTGCCTTCAAAAAATGCGGGCATGACTCTACAGCCATGCCCGCATGAAAAAGACATATTGTAAGTCAGGAAGATGCCCGGTCTTCCGCCGGTGCATCAGGGCAGATCCCACCCTCTGACAGAAGTCAGCTCATTTCTGACTTCCCGGAACGCACGATCTGCTCCGCATCCATTCAGTTCGCGGAATCCTCTCTTCTTACAATGCTTGTCATAAAAATCTCCTTTTATCTTTCTGCCTGTAATGTACCACACTAATTCAGGGCTGTCAATCATTTCCTGTTCAATCAGTCTTCTGTTATTTTTAATCGCTCATCCATGCCACTACCCCAATCAACTTCCCGTCCTGAATAATGGGAGAACCGCTCACGAGTGATTGTCATTAGGGACAGCATTTTTATTGCATACAATTCATTATCACGCTGATCATCATTTCTTTTTCTTCCGGCCTTGATTCAGCAATCATGATCGTAAGGGCAACCAATGTTGAATCTTCTATCTTCTTTTTCCCGTCTGCAAACAACGCATTATTCCTATCCAGAAAATACAAAAACATGGTTGCTGCAATTCTTTTATTTCCGTCAAAAAAACTATGATTCTTCGTTACAAAGTATAAAAGATTGGCTGCCTTTTCTTCCAGGGATTCATAAATATCCACTCCACCGAAAGACTGATAAATATTTCCAATACTGCCTTTGAAGGAATCATCCTTCTCTTTGCCAAACAGATCTGATTCATCTCCAAAGCGCATACTTTGAATCACCTCCATACATTCTTCATATTGAAGAATATATGTCGCTTCATTTCCTTTCGGACGTGCCATGTTCTGGTGATCGTAGGAATCCAGCAAATCGAGTGCATTGCTGTACTTTTCGATTACAGAAAGCACCTGTTTGCTGTCCAGTTCATTCTCCGTCCTTTTCATAATTCGTATCACTTCTCCCAATTGTTTGATACGATTATCATTCACCGCATACCCTTTCAATATGTACTGTTTTAATACGGAATTAGCCCAACGGCGAAATTCCACACCACGTTTGGATTTTACACGATAACCAACGGAAATGATTACATCGAGACTGTAATATTCGATATTTCTTTCTACTTCTCGTTCCCCCTCAATCTGAACTGTCGCAAATTTTGCGACAGTTGAATTGTCGTCGGATAGTTCTTCTTTCAAAGCATTATTAATATGTTTACCAATCGTTTTAATATCCCTGTTAAACAACTCAGACATCTGATTACGATTCAGCCATACTGTTTCGCCTTCCACAGTTACTGGTAATTTCACCTGATGATCCTCTGTTTCAAAAATTATGAATTCATTCCTGTTCATCAAACACCTTCCTTTCCATTTCTTCTTTCATCCCATTTTTCTCCAGATATTGATTCATTTTTATATAGTATATCAGCATCCGAAGCAGATACTCAGGCATTTTCCTTCTGCCTGCTTCCCATTCTTCCAAATTGCGAAGCGGAATACCTATATACTCTGAAAATGTTTTTCTGCTCAAGCCTAAGCCTGCTCTGAGTCTCTTTAACTTATCTGTCTGTTCTTGTAATTCTTCTCTTTTTTCCATGATAAAACCTCTTTTTACGCAAAAAACCACCTTTTCGGTGGTTTTAGTCTACAATATCTGAATCATATTGTCAATGCTCCAGCATACTCTCTATAAATATCCCATATCCCCTCGTCGGATCATTCTCCAGTACATGAGTCACCGCCCCCACCAGCTTCCCGTCCTGGATAATGGGACTTCCGCTCACGAGTAATTGTCATTAGGGACAACACGCATACTAATCAATACCACATTGCGGCACCGTGTTCCAGTATAGTTCCTTCACTATATGCTTTTACAATCTTGCGAACTGCATGGTCAGCATACCAATACCATTCCTCAACTTCGGTAGCACTTGGACACTCTTCTTGCGTAAGTTCTGCTTCTCCGTTTTCAACACGCATTGCGTTTATAGCATCCCTCATAGAATTCAATTCGGATGGCTCAATACGCCTTAACCAATCTTTTTCGGCAGGCCTTATCACATCGATTGTTTCCAAAACTGTATTTAATTCAATAATGCCAGGCTTTTTATCTCGTTCATTTTCAGGATAATAATAGTACATGATTATCCCAGATTCATCTCGTCTGTGGAAAGCCAGTCCTGCAGTG
>JAGASC010000378.1 GCA_017621905.1 Roseburia sp. | reverse complement strand
TCAATGTTCATAATTCTGCCCCACATATGATTTTCATCATCCGCATACTGCCCCAGCAGCGCGCTGCCGTATTCCTCGCCATCAATTTCTATGATGCTGCCGTTGGCCTGCTTGGGAAACAGCAGCTGAGCCAGCACTGTCACCACTCCCGTATACACCCCCCCACAGATGAATGTAAAAACCAGGAACATCCACAACCCGCGCCCCAGAAATTTTCTTTTTTCCTTCATGACACATATTCCTCCTGTCAATACTACTTTGAACTCTGCTTTTGCTTGTACTTCCGCATTTTGCTCTCATACCATTCCATTCTACGAAGAGAGCTTTTGTCTACTACGCTTCGAACCTGCGATCATAATTTCGTCAAGATTATGCCATACCTGCCAACACCAACAACACATCAATCAGCTTGATAAAGATAAATGGCGTCACCAGGCCCCCCAGCCCGTAAATCAACAAATTCTGGCCAAGCAGCTTTCCTGCTGCTACTTCCCGGTATTTCACTCCCCGCAATGCCAGTGGGATGAGGGCGACTATAATCAACGCATTGTAAATAATGGCCGCCAGCACCGCACTTTGCGCCGAGTGCAGGCCCATGATGTTCAGCCTGGAAAGTTCCGGGTAGAGTCCCATAAATAATGCCGGAATAATGGCAAAATATTTCGCCACATCATTTGCAATGGAAAATGTAGTCAAACTTCCTCTGGTCATCAGAAGCTGCTTGCCGATACGTACAATTTCAATCAGTTTTGTGGGCGAGGAGTCCAGGTCCACCATGTTCCCCGCCTCCTTGGCCGCCTGGGTACCGCTGTTCATGGCTACCGCCACATCTGCCTGAGCCAGGGCAGGTGCATCGTTGGTGCCGTCGCCTGTCATCGCCACCATATGTCCTTTTTTCTGGAAATCTCTTATCATGTTAAGCTTCCCTTCCGGGGTAGCTTCTGCCAGAAAATCATCCACTCCTGCCTCTGCCGCAATGGCAGCCGCCGTCATGGGATTATCTCCGGTAATCATGATCGTTTTGATTCCCATTTTTCGCAGATCCGCAAACTTTTCATTTACTCCCTGCTTTATGATATCCTTTAAGTAAATCACGCCAAGAATTCTATGATTTTTTGCTACTACAAGAGGTGTTCCTCCCTGGGCCGCAATAGCTTTCACTTCTCTGTCGCACTCCTCGGAATAAGCACCACCAGACTGCAGCACATACTGTTTTATGGCCTCCGCTGCCCCTTTGCGGATTTCGTTTCCGTCATAATCCACACCGCTCATGCGGGTAGCCGCAGTAAATGGGAGAAATACCATGCCTTTATCCTGCAGGCTTCTTTCCCGGATGTCGAACTGCTCCTTTGCCAAAATCACCACGCTCCTGCCCTCCGGCGTCTCGTCCGCCAGGGAAGAAAGCTGGGCTGCATCCGCCAGTTCCCGCACCTTAGTGCCATCCACCGGGATAAAAGAATAGGCCTGCCGGTTTCCCAGGGTAATGGTGCCGGTCTTATCCAGCATCAAAATATCCACGTCCCCCGCTGCCTCAATGGCCCGCCCACTCATCGCCAGCACATTGGCCTGATTGAGACGGCTCATTCCGGCAATTCCGATGGAGGAAAGCAGCGCACCAATGGTTGTCGGCGCCAGGCAGACCAAAAGCGCCAATAATGTGGTAATTGATGTAGGATTTGATGTCCCCGCCAGTCTTGCGGAAAAGTCCGCGTATGCATACAGCGATGT
Organism: Roseburia sp.; assembly: GCA_017621905.1. Classification (GTDB taxonomy): domain Bacteria; phylum Bacillota; class Clostridia; order Lachnospirales; family Lachnospiraceae; genus Roseburia. The sequence continues at coordinate 10,710 of JAGASC010000378.1, read as the reverse complement.
TGTCACCAGAATAAAAATCAGGCACAAGGCCAGCAAAAAAATCTGCAATGCGATTTCGTTCGGTGTCTTTTTTCGGGCTGCGCCTTCCACCATGGCAATCATTTTGTCCAGAAAACTCTCCCCCGCTTCACTGGTAATACGAATCACCAGCCAGTCAGAAAGTACTGTGGTGCCACCGGTCACCGCACTGCGGTCACCGCCGGCCTCCCGGATTACCGGCGCAGATTCGCCGGTAATTGCGCTCTCATCCACGGATGCCGCGCCATCAATCACTTCCCCATCCCCCGGAATCTGCTCTCCGGCATTTACCAGAACAATTTCTCCTTTTTTCAATGTAACGGAGGATACTATGGTCGCAGCGTCCTTCCGGTCTTTGGAGGGGATTTTTCTTGCGGGCACTTCTCTTTTGGCTGCCCTGAGGGCAGCTGCCTGGGCCTTTCCGCGGCCCTCCGCAATGGCCTCCGCAAAATTGGCAAACAAGACCGTAAACCAGAGAATGATTGCTATGGCAAAGGTATAGCCCGAGGCTGCATCCTTGATTCCGAAAAGCGATAATATCCATAATCCTGTAGTCAGAATGGCCGCCAGATACACAAGAAACATGACTGGATTTTGCAGCTGTGTTTTAAACCGCAGCTTTAAGAACGAATCTTTTATGGCTCCCATCAACATTTTTCTATCTGTAAATGTACTTTTTTCTCCTATCTGCATCTGCACACCTCTTTTTTTCCTATAAATACAGTCACACTTTTTCTATATTTTCGCTTTCACCGGAGCAGTAAACATGAATTTTATTTCTAATGCCCCACGCTCCTGAGATATTCCGCAATCGGTCCCAACGCCAGTGCAGGAAAAAAGCTCAGTGCTCCTACCAGCAATACGATCAGTATCAGCAGAAACACAAACACACCGTTGGATGTGGACAAGGTTCCTGCCGTGGCCGCAAGTTTCTTTTTTCCTGCCATGGAACCGGCAATTGCCAGAGTTCCATAAATTGGCAGGAAGCGGGCAATCAGCATCACAATTGCAAGGCTCACATTCAAAAATTCCGTGTTGGCCGAAAAACCGGCAAATGCAGAACCGTTGTTACCCCCGGCAGAAGAATACGCGTAAAGCAATTCGGAAAAACCATGAGGGCCGCCGTTGGTCAGGCTGTCCGCCACCCCGGGGACCAGCGCTGCTATGCCGCTTCCCAACAAAATTGCCAATGGCATGGCAAGGCAGACCACAACTGACCACTTCATCTCATTGGCTTCAATCTTCTTTCCGAGAAATTCCGGTGTTCTTCCCACCATAAGACCCGCTATAAATACTGTCAGAATGGCAAATGCCATGCATCAACAGCATGGTCACCAAACCGCCCAACGGTGTATAACTGTCATGCATAGAGTTTACGGAACCGTTGGAAGCAGCCGTGGTAAATGCTGCCCAGGCAGAGGAAGCCGTTATACCGAACCGTGTCTCCTTTCCCTCCATGTTGCCGCCGGACTGTCCCACTGCCGACAAATCCACTGCGCCCCCCTGAGCCAGCTGCGGTGTTGCGGCCTGCTCATTGACAACAATAATGCACATCGCCACCACCAGGCAAAGAAACATGGCCAGAAAAATTGCCCTGCCCTGCTTTTTATCATTTACTCCCTGCCCGAAGGTAAAGCACAGTGCAGCCGGAATCAGCAGAATGGACAGCATTTCCACCAGGTTGGTAAATGCATTCGGATTTTCCAATGGATGGGCTGAATTGGTACCCAAATACCCGCCGCCGTTGGTCCCCGTCTGTTTGATTGCAATCTGACTGGCCGCCGGACCCATGGGTATGTATTGCTTCGTCACCACCCGCACATTTTCTAATACTTTACCGTCCAGAGTCACCTGACCGCTCTCTGGGTCTATCACTATCTCCTCCAGGATATTACCCTTGGCATCCACCACAACAGGCTCTATCAGCGTTACCTCTTTTGCTCCATCAAAATTCTGGATGACACCACCGCCCACTAGAGCAAGGGAAATTACCAGATTTAATGGAATCAGAATATGTATGAGAATTCTCGTAATATCTACCCAAAAATTGCCCAGTCGATCTGTTTTGGTCCGGGTCAGTCCCCGAATCAGAGCAAAGAGAACTGCAATCCCCGTCGCCGCCGACAAAAAATTTTGCACAGTAAGTCCCAGCGTCTGTGTCAGATAGCTCATGGTGCTCTCCCCGTTGTATGCCTGCCAATCGGTATTGGTCACAAAGCTTACTGCCGTATTGAAAGCCAAGTCCCATTTCACTCCGGTCAATTTTTCCGGATTACCCGGAAGAACGTCCTGCAGCAGCTGCAGCAGAAACAAAAATACCAGTCCTATTCCGGAAAGCAAAAAAACGCCTTTTAAATAGCGCTTCCAATTCATTTCCTCTGTTTTATCGATTCCCGTCATTTTGTAAATCAAATTTTCCAGCGGTACACATACCCTTGACAAAAAGGTTTTCTCTCCGTTCATGACCTTCCGGATGTAGCTTCCGGCCGGAATTGCCAGAACAATCAGTAATATGAGATAAAGTGAATATTGAACCCAGGTGTTTATATGCATGATCTTCCACCTCCCTATACCAAACATATCACGTTTTTGCTTCAATGAGATGTTCATGTATATGCTGGAAAATAAAGATAATATTAAAGAAAATAAAAACAGGGGTCTGGAGAGCACACTTTTTAGCTCTCCAGACCCCTCATGGTGTACATCAAGTTTATGCTTGACATTTTTATAGTTCCAGTTCCTCTATGATCTTCCGCAAGGTATCGGCGGACTCCTTTAACATTTCCTGCTCTTTTTCATCGAGGGAAATGGGCACCTGCGTCTCGATGCCTTTGCTGCCCACAATGGCGGGCATGCTGAGCGCCACATTCTCTATTCCATACTCTCCGTGCAGTATGCCGGATACCGGAAGGATGGATTTTTCGTCCCTCACGATGGCTTCACAAATCCTTTTGATAGACATAGCGATACCATAGTAAGTAGCTTTCTTTTTGGCGATGATTTCATAGGCGCTGTTTTTCACGCTCTCCCCGATTCGTTCCATGGCTGCTTCATGGCTATAGAACCCACGCATTTCACAGAAGCGGTTTATAGGGATTCCGGATACATCGGCACTGCTCCAGGCTACAATTTCGCTGTCCCCATGCTCACCTAAAATATAGGCATGAACGCTTCTTGAGTCTACGCTCAAATGCTGTCCCAGCTCATATTTCAGTCTGGCTGTATCCAGCACAGTCCCGGAACCGATGACGCGGTTTTCCGGCATACCGGAAAGTTTTAAGGCCACGTAGGTCAGGATATCTACCGGGTTTGATACGATAAGCAGTACGCCCTGGTAGTGGCGCTCCGCAATTTGCGGAATTATTTTTTTGAAAATGGCTACGTTTTTGTGAACCAGATCAAGCCTTGTCTCCTCCGGCTTCTGGCTGGCTCCCGCTGTCACAATGATGACAGCCGCATCTATGATGTCGTCATAGCCTCCCGCATAGATTTTCATCTGTCTGGCGAAAGGAATTCCGTGGGCGATGTCAAGGGCCTCTCCCTCTGCTCTGTCCTGGTCTGCGTCAATTAAAACCATTTCTGAAAAAAGACCGCTCTGCATCAGGGCAAAGGCGGATGCGGATCCTACAAAACCACAGCCGATCATGGCAACTTTTCTGTTATTAATCATTTGATTTCCCATACCTGTCACTTCCTCCTGTTTCGTTACGGTTCGTTCTGTTCCAGTAACCCTGTTTCTTTTCATTGTCTGTCGGTGATGGACGGCCAATGCTACCTCAGCTCAAATACTTCTTTCCCATTTTTACAGATTGGGCAGACATAATCTGCCGGAAGCTCCTCAAACGGCGTCTCACCTTCGTAGATATATCCACAGACACTGCAAATCCAGCGCTTTTTATCCACAGAACCATCTTGGTATGCCTCTGAATTTATTGCCGGATGCCCTGTCGGTACGTTTTGCACCTGCCTCGCTGATGCATTCTGCTCCTGCTGTGCTGATACATTTTGTTCCTGCCTCGCTGATACATTCTGCTCCTGCTGTGCTGATGCATTCTGCTCCTGCTGTGTTACTGCATTTGCGGATAAATATGTGGGCGCGTTCTTCGGCGTTTTGCCCTTTATCACTTTATGATAATAAGCGTAAGTCATGGCCGGCGCATCCCGCAGCACATCTCCATCTGTGACCTCTCCTAAGAATACAGTATGCGTAGATGTCTCCATTTTATTTATCACTTTGCAGGTAAGATATCCGCAGGTGTCACTTACCACCGGAAGTCCGTCTCTTTCGACATAATCCGTGTCTGCATATTTATCCACATCTCTGCCGGACTGGAAACCGAATTTCGAAATAATGGATGGGGACGAATCCTCTGCCAGAATTGAGATGGAAAACTTTCCTGTTCTGGCAATGCATTGATTGGTGTAGTTGTCGTGATTGATACTCACGGCGATGGTGGCGGGTTCTGCTGTGATCTGCATAATACTGTTTGCGATACAGCCAGTCCCCCGTTCCCCGTCTAATGTAGAAATCACGTATAATCCATAAGATAAATTCCGATATACGTCCATGTTCATAAAATCGTCCCTCTTTTTCCTTATCACAACAACTTCTCGATTTCTGTTTCCAGAGATTCCGGTGTGATTGCGGAATCATAGCGGCCTATTACTTTTCCCTCGCGGTCTACGAGAAATTTCGTGAAGTTCCAACGGATATCCTGTCCCGGTATTTCGCCTGCCTGATCCTTCAGATAACGGTACAGCGGTATCTCTCCGTCACCGTTTACTTCAATTTTATGAAACTGCATGAATGTTGTACCATAGCGCATACTGCAAAAGCTTGCAATTTCCTTATCGCTGCCGGGTGCCTGTCCCTGGAACTGATTGCACGGGAAGGCGAGAATTTCAAAGCCGTTGCTTCGATATTTTGCATACAGGTGCTGCAGGCCTTCCAACTGCGGCGTGTAGCCACACTCAGTAGCTATATTGACAATCAACAACACTTTGCCCTTATATTCTTCCATAGATACCTCATTTTCATTACCATCTTTTACGCTAAAATCATAAATACTCATAGTTTTTTCCTCCTGTCTTGATTGACTTTCCTTGATTCCATTCACTCTTCTATTTCGCCGGACCAGTCCTGAATTCCGCCGAATTCCACCACGCTGGTGTAACCCAGGGCTGCAAGCTTCCCTGCTGCCTGTTTGCTGCGGTTGCCGCTTCGGCAGTATACCAGAATCAGCTGTTCCTTATCCGGCAGTTCCTCCGGCTCAGTATCGCCGATCTCTTCGTTGGGGATGCAAATTGCATCAGGAATATGGCCGGATTCATATTCCTCCTCCGTTCTTACGTCCACAATTACATAATCATCTTCTGTTTCCATGATTTCCTGCGCTTCTTCTGCTGTTACTTGTTGATATGCCATGTTGTTTTCCTCCGTCTTTTTTTCATCACAGCCCGCTATGGCAAGTAGCAGAACCACACATATAAATGCTGCTATTTTTCTCATGCTGGGTTTCCTCCTCTTGCTTTGGCGCTATAAAATGATTGCGCCTGCCGCTTACGTAATTTTTTGTCTCTTATTTATTTTTATACCCTGATTGTGACCGAATGCTTTTCCCATGTCAACCGAAATGGAAATTTCCTAACAAATGTTTTACCCGGAGTACAAAAAAAGGAGCAGTTTTTCGACTTGCTCCGGGTCGTAGCTTTCTTTACCATATTTCTTTATTCTATTCTCTTTCATCACATCAATCTGTCTTTCGCTTTGTCACAATTACAACTACCGTAACGGCCGCTGCCAGGACAACAATTGCGATACAAAGCCATCCATACCACGGAAAACTGCCTTGGAACAATCCTGCATTATTTGACACAGTTTCTTCCGTATTGAATGCAAACATGAAGCGTCCGCCCGGCGCAACATCACCGTACTGATAAAAGTCAAGAATATCGCCGCTGTCATCCACCGCACCATCCGCTCTTGTGTTATCCGCCCATTTGAAGCGAAATGCCGGCACACTTCCGCCTTCCGTCATGCCAAGAGCCGCACGCGGCACCGCAAGCTGCAGCCGATTCCCCTTCACGGAAAAGGAAGCTGTTCCGCACTGCGTAAAATTCCAGCCGCCGGAAGACCGCTCAATAACGGCTTTTGTCCCATTCGGTGATATTCTATTGATAATATGCTCGAAGCCTTCCCAGTTTTCCGAAACATCTGTAAAATCTGTATCAATCAGCAGCCTCATCCACGCAGGATCCGATGCTTCCGTAATATCATCCACCGTCTCCACCATAAAATATACATATTCATCATCATATGCGACTTTCGCCAGAACAATGTCGTTTCTCATGGTATCGCTCTCGTATTTTAAAGAGCCCCACCCCTTGGAATCACGTTCCATTGTGCTGCCCGAATAATGTGCATATCCATAATCTACATCCGCCCACTGATCGGTATCGCTGTTGATATCAATGGTCTTATTCACATTCTTGTTCTCTGTTGCAGCCTCCTGTTTATCAACACCTTTAAACTTCCTGATGTTGCTTACAAGCTGATAATAATAGTTGTCCTTTAAAACACCTTTCGTAGGTTCAATATCACGACTGTACTCATCCGTATACTGATCCGGAAAGGCATTTTCCGTGTCCTGCCAGCGTTCCTGACGCCCTGCAATCCATTCATTCCATCCTGTAATAAAAATAAAGTCAGGATCCACTTCAAGGGCATAATCCCACTGCTGCTGAAAATTCAGTCCATAATAATATGCATTTTCCGTATCCGTATTTATTGTAATCGCTTCATTTTTATAGGTATATGTATAGGAATAATCGTCCTTTGCATATGCTCTCCCAAATACACCGCCCCTGGGATCGTTCATTGCCACCAGTCCGTACTCACTGGCATTCTGCGCCACACTTACTGTCATCTGTTCCACCGAACCGTCTTCCCTTACCCCGTACCTGGTCTGAGGATATACAGAGCACCACCCCCATATTTCCTGGTCAATGGTGGTATCTTCTGAAAAATAGGACGGATCATTCTTTCGAAAAGAGAAAAACTCTGCCACAGCCGCATCCGTTTCCTTTGTCAGGTCCAAACACGCAGGATCTGCCATAACAAATGGTTTTCCCTCCCACATGAACCACAGGTCTTTATACTCTCCTTTTTCGTATATATCCCGATAGAGCGCTTTCAGCTGGACCTTCGTGTCATATTGTCCGGCAAAATTAAGCATAAAAGCAACCTGCGGCGTATCTACCCCATCTTCTCTTGCCTGTGCAAATATTTCAAATACCGTCTTATATCCCAAAGGCCACATATTGGTTCCGTTGGTGCAGTCAAATATCACTACATCTACGCCTGCATCTGCCAATAACTCTGCATGTTTTCTTACCACATACTCATCCGTATTGATATAATACCCAAAAAGAGGCTCCTCCCAAAAATAATAGGTTCCGGCACCGGTATTGTCCCATGCCTCATGTTTCCAGTCATTGCTCGCCTCCGGATATTCCTCCATAATCTGCGTCAGATTGTATGCTTTGGTACCCGTCTGCTGATAATGCCACGTCCAGTAAAAAATTCCTACGTATTTTCCCTCTCTGGTGTCTCCCACCTCATCATAGGTGCTCACAGTTCTGCCCAGATCATCCACTGCCGCCCAGGAATCCGGATCAATTTCAATCGTCTCACCCACCGAAGCTGTATCATCTGGCACAGTATCTGCAAATACAGGACCTGCAGATGTATAAGCAATAAATACCCAAGCCATAGCAACAGCACAAAATATCATTAATATGACTGACAAGACAAGTACATTTTTCCTTTTCGTCATGTAATTTCCTCCTGTAAAATAGTGCCTGACCTTGAAACAGGGAGAAACTTTCCCGGCTTTCAGTCCAGGCCAAAAAGGGTTCACTCACCCCTTCACAGCTCCAATCATAACGCCTTTGACGAAATACTTTTGGATAAAAGGATAGATACACAGTACAGGTACTGTAGATACAATGATAGCACTGTACTTTAATGTCTGGGAAATCTGCATCTTTCTGGCTATCGTCTCCGCATCCATTCCTGACAGATTATTCAATGACATCTTACTGGACATCAGCATATCTCTCAGAAAAGTCTGTAACGGCAGCAACTTCTCGTCATAAAGATAAACCAGTGCAGTATAGAAATCATTCCAGTGTCCTACCGCATAATAAAGTGCGATTACGGCCATAACAGGCTTCGACAATGGCAGCACTATCTTGATAAGATACTGTACCGAGTTAGCTCCGTCAAGCGTAGCAGCCTCCTGCAGCGAAGGCGGGATACTGTTCATGAAATAGTTTCTCACCACCAGCATATTGTATACAGAAATTGCACAGGGAATGATCATAGCCCAGCGGGTATTTACAAGGCCCAAATCGCTCACCACCAGATAAGTAGGAATCAGTCCGCCGCCAAAATACATGGTAAACATGAACATCCACTGAAAAAATTTGCGGGGCAGAAAATCTTTCCTGGACAATGGGTAAGCTGCACAGACGGTGATGATGAGATTGAACACCGTGCCTACTACCGTATAAAAAATAGTGTTTGCATATCCTGTCCAGATGCTTTTGTATTCCCAGAGTGCTTTGTACGAATCCAATGTAATACCCTTAGGCCACAGGACTACATTCCCCAACCATACCTGATTGGGATCACTGAAGGAAGCGATAAGAACAAACCACAGAGGCCAGGCGAAAATAAACAGCAACATAATCATGATCATTGTGTTCACAATATCAAAAATTTTATCGGAATAGGAACGCTTTATAAGCTTTCCCGAATAGGTACTTTTCATCACACTCTCCTCCTTTAGAACAGGCTCTCATCCGAGAGTTTCTTCACAATTGCGTTAGCGGTTACCAGCAAAATAATATTGATGATTGAATTAAATAATCCCACAGCTGTGGAATATCCGTAATCACTATTAATCATACCAACACTATAAACATAGGTAGAGATAACAGATGACGCTTCCGTATTCAGAGGATTCTGCAGCAAATATACCTTTTCGAAGCCTACTCCCATCAACGAACCCATTTGCAGAATCAATAACATAACAATTGTTGATTTGATGGAAGGCAAATCAACATGAATGATACGCTGAACCTTAGTAGCTCCATCCACGATAGCTGCCTCATGCAGTTCATAATCCACGCCGGACAATGCAGAGATATAGATGATAGAGCTCCAGCCCATTCCCTGCCAGATACCACTCCAGACATAGATATCAGCAAACCACTCCGGTTTTGCCATAAAATCCACAGACTCCAGCCCGAACCATCCTCTTATTGTGTTAAAAATACCGGTATCCTGCGCTGTAAAAATAGCAATCATACCGCAAATAACTACGGTAGAAATAAAGAAGGGGGCATAAGACACCATCTGCACCGTTTTTTTCAAACGAGGCTGTCTCAGATAATTCAGCAACAGCGCAAATATGATAGGAATAGGAAATCCCGCCACAAGACTGTATATACTGAGCGTCAAAGTGTTGCGAATAAGATTCTTGAAACTAGGTATATTGACAAATCGCTTAAAGTGTTCCAGCCCTACCCATGGACTCCCCATAATTCCCAGTTTTACCTTATAATCCTTAAAGGCCATCAGAACACCATACATGGGTCTGTAACAAAAAATAAGAAACCACACCACCACAGGCAGTATCATGACATAAAGAAGCCAGTTTCTCTTTATATCCCTCAATAGTCTTTGAAATAAATTATCTTTTTTCTGATTTGTTTTTATCCGATTCAAATCATAACACTCCTTTCCGTAAAATCCTCCTTATCATCGGATCCATGGTTTATCCCATTTTCTCTTCACAAAGTTCAATGGTCTGGTCTCCATCCTTCATCACATAGTGTTTCTTTACACCGATTTCTTCCATCCATTTCCGCACCTCTATCGTTTTAAAAACACTCGTGTTATACCCTTCTCCCGCATCGTTGTCCCATAGCCAGCACGGCGTACACCACATACAAAAACCCGGCGCGGTTGCCTGATAAACGCTTTTTGACATACCTGCCTGTCCATGATGGGCCATTTGGCAATAATCACTTTTCAAACCATCGCCATACTTGTCAAGAAGCTGCTTCCCGGCTTCCTCTCCCAGGTCTCCCAATAATAAAATTTTCTTTCCTCCCAGCGTTAACCGAATCACGATGGAAGAGTTGTTCACCGCATTATTGGTCCATGCAGGATTTGGAGAGTACAAAATCTCAAATACTGCTCCGCCAATTTCATAACAATCTCCTTCGCTCACAATAACCGCAATATCGGCAAATCGGGGCAAAAGCCCATAAAATTCCCGAATTGTATCGACAAAAAGTTCGTCATGTCTTTCAATAAATTGCTTCGACGGGAAATTATAATAAACATTTTCAATCTCAATGCTTTCCGAATGATTTTCAATCATTTCCATGAAACACTCAATATGATCATGATGGGCATGAGAAAGAAACCATCCTGTCACCCGCGGTTTGCTTTTTCCTGATATTTCTTTTAACCGGTTCAGCAAATGTTCCCATTCCCCGCGATACCCGCCATCAATTACAATAAGCTCTCCTGTTTCAGTTTCCACGATGAAGCTGTTCATTTGTCCCGGGAATACCTCCCGGGTGTTTGAATTATTTAGCATATATATTGCATTTTTC
>JAGASC010000377.1 GCA_017621905.1 Roseburia sp. | reverse complement strand
TTTTAAACTTGATTCTCGACCCGGTTTTCATTTACGGCTTCGACATGGGTGTGAGTGGAGCGGCCCTTGCTACGATCATCAGTCAGATGATATCCGCAGTGTGGGTCATCCGTTTTCTGACCGGGAAAAAAGCGCTTCTTCATATCAAACGAAAAAATCTGTCGGTGGACCTGGCACTGACCAGAGAAATCGCAGCCCTGGGCGTGTCCGGATTTATCATGCAGGGCACCAACTGTCTGGTACAGATCGTGTGCAATGCGACCCTGCAGAACTGGGGCGGCGACCTGTACGTGGGAATTATGACAGTCTTAAATTCTGTGCGTGAGATGCTGACGCTTCCGGTCATGGGAATCTCCAACGGAGCGCAGCCGGTGCTGGGATATAACTACGGGGCAAAACAGTTTGGGCGTGTGAAGCAGGGAATCCGGTTCACATCTATGGTAGGTATTGCTTATACTTTATTTGCCTGGCTTTTGGTGATGGTCTGCCCGAACTTACTGATTTCCATCTTTTCCAATGACAGTGCTATGTTAGAGATGGGACCGTCCGCCTTAAATATGTATTTTTTTGGATTTTGTTTTATGGCATTTCAATTTTCGGGACAATCGGTTTTTCAGGCCCTGGGAAAAGCGAAGCAGGCGGTTTTTTTCTCCCTTTTGCGAAAAGCATTTATTGTGGTGCCGTTGACGCTGCTTTTACCGGAACTGGGACTGGGGGTAAACGGAGTCTTTCTGGCGGAACCGATTTCCAACGCAATCGGTGGTCTGGCCTGCTTTTTGACCATGTGGACTACGCTGTACAGGAAGTTGGACAAAACATGAAAGCAATAGTAGTGTCTTTTGTCGCAATCAAAAAGTGAATAACGCACAAAAGATGAATGACAAATTTGCACATTGATGGTACAATCAAATATATGATTCGTCGTTCGAAAAGGAGCAGAATGGAAAGATTATGTTAATAAGTGAACGCATATATAAATACATGGAAGAAAAGGGAATATCCCAAATCGAATTCGCAAAAAGAACCGGAATTTCACAAAGTACAATCAGTGATTGGCGGAGAAAAGGCACAAACCCTTCGGCGGATAAAATAATGACTATATGTGAAGTGCTTGATATTTCACCATACGAATTACTGTCAGGTACGGAAAATAAAAAAATGAAAGAATATAAGCAGACGGACTGTATTGTAATTGACAAACAATCCAATGAATATGCATTGGTTGAAATGTATCAGAATCTTAACAGAGATGCACGAAAGCGATTGGAAGGTTATATGAAGGCGTTAAGTGATATGAAATGAGAGTATGTTAATGTTGACATACTCCTGTTTTTGGGATAATATAACGCATATGCGATACAATATAAGGACGTAATATATATATGGAAACATCCCAAACGTGCAAATTAGGTTTAAATCATCAAAAGCAACTATTTTGTCAGTCGAAAGGTGAGACCGTTAACTGAATGTTTTAAATGACAGGAGTAGAGAGTAGTGACCTACTCCTTTTTGCTGTGTTAAAAGAAATATTATCCATATTCTTTTGAGTTATAATTCGACGCGATAGTTTTTTGTTCAGTCTACTCCGACACCGGTGCCTTCCGATATTGTAAAGGCGTAAGCGCCGTTTCTTTTTTGAAGATACGGCAAAAATATCCGGTGTCATCAAATCCGACACTTTGTGCGATAATAGACACAGAATCATTTGTTTCCCGCAATCGCTTCATGGCTTCGCCCAGGCGGAGCTCTTGTATATATTTTCCGATACTCGTTCCCTGAATCTCAGAAAAAAGATGGGAAAGATAATACTTGTTTAAATAGCAGTTCGCAGAAATGTCGTCAAGAGAGATGTGATTGCGGTAATTAGCCTTAATATATTGTAACGCAAGCGTTAAATTCCTGTTATTATGGAACAAATCGGCGGCATCCTCCTGCTGATTGATAATGCGTAAAAGATACAGGATCATCGTTTTCACAATGCTCTCTGTAATCTCCACATAAAAGGTATCGGAATCTTCAATTTCAGCAATAATACTGTCAAATCCACTGACAAATATATCAATATAGCGTTCCGCCGGATAAATAAAATCATATCCCGGTGGAAGAAGGTGATTTTTCGGCAGATCTGTAATTTCCAAATGCTCCAGTGCCATAAACTTCATCTCAAGAGGCTCTGTCTGGCTGTTCGCCTCTGCGTGTAAAACACCGGAATTATAAATAATAATGTCACCGCGCTTTACTTCCCGCTGTTCGTTTCCAATTGTAATATATCCACGACCGTCAGAAATAAATATAATTTCACAAAAATCATGAGTATGCGGTTTCTCACACCAACCGGGACTTTTCTTTAAGGTGCCGGCATACAAAAGTCGTGGCTTCAGCTTAAAGGTATATGGATGATTAAAAAGATAATGCTGGCGTTCTACACTGTCATAGAGATGTATGGTTTTCATGGTTATCTCACCTTTCCAATTTTATTTTAATTTGACATGTCAGGAATCATTTCGCCAAACCTGTAAAAAGATTCGTGGCATAAAATTTATGTTCTTTATCGAAAGGTGCTTTGCAGTATTTAATAACGAAGAGTCTTTTGTTGGAATAGGTTTTGCAGTTTTTAATAATGAAATGTCTTTTGTCGAAAGGGATATTACTTTTTTGATAGCAGAATGTTTTTGTCGAAAGGTACTTTGCAATTGTTGATAACAGAATATTTTTTATCAAAGGGTACTTTGCAATTGTTGATAACAGAAAGATTTACTTGAATGTCGTTTTGCAACCTTCAACTTAATACTATAGAAAAATCGAAAACATGTCAATATGCTGCCGAATAAAAATTGGACAATCTTGCTGTCAAAACAAGACAATTTACAACATTTGAAAAAACGAAGGAAGATGGTATTATGAATTGGTAAAAGTATACAAACAAAAAAAGTATGATTATAAATTTATTGTACATAAAGTAAAGGAGAAGGAGCTTTTGGATAGAAATAATGTCATATTGCAAATGAAGGATATCGAAAAGCATTTTTCAGGCGTTCATGCGCTCAAATCGGTACAATTCGAATTGCGTGCAGGTGAGGTCCATGCTCTTATGGGGGAAAACGGAGCAGGCAAGTCCACACTCATTAAGGTTCTGTGCGGAATCTACAAGCGTGACGGCGGAGAAATCACCTATTTCTCCGAACCTGTGAATTTTGCCAATATTGCGGAGTCGCAAAAAGCCGGAATCAGCGTCATTCATCAGGAACTCAATATGATGAACCACCTTACGGTTGCTCAAAATATATACATAGGCCGTGAGCCGAAGCGCGGCATCCTGATTGATGACAAAAAGATGGAAAAAGATACTGCAGAGTTATTTGCCAGAATCGGTGTGAGAATTGACCCATCCGTCCCATTAGGGACACTTACGGTAGGAAAACAGCAGATGGTAGAGATCGCCAAAGCGATTTCCCACGACTGTAAGCTTTTGATCCTGGATGAACCGACCGCGGCGCTGACGCAGCCTGAGGTTGAGGAGTTGTTCAAAATAATGAATGACCTTAAGTCGAAAGGCATCGGAATGATTTATGTATCTCACCGAATGGATGAAATAAATCGCATTTCAGACAGAGTAACTGTCATGCGTGACGGTGAGTACATCCATACGGTAAATACTGCCGAAACCACAAAAGATGACATTGTCAAAATGATGGTAGGCAGGGTAATTTACGGCGATAAGAAAGAAAAAAGTAATGTAAAAGAAGATGCCCCGGTCGTTTTGGAGGTAAAAAACCTGAATGCAGGGAAAGAAGTAAAAGATGTGAGCTTCAGACTGCGCAAAGGTGAAATCCTCGGATTTGCCGGTCTTATGGGGGCCGGGAGAACGGAAGTTGCAAGGGCAATCTACGGGGCAGATCCAAAGACTACCGGAGAAATCTATATAAATGGTGCAAAGGCAACGATTGAAACACCGGAAGATGCAGTAAAAAACGGAATCTGTTACCTTTCGGAAGACCGAAAATGTTACGGCCTTATGCTGATGAAATCAGTGACGGAAAATACCACAATTGCCTCTGTTGACAAATTTATCAAAAAAGGCTGGATCGAAGACGAGAAGATGAAAGCATCGGCGGCGGAGTATAACGCCATGCTAAAGACAAAAACACCGTCTATGGACCAGCTGCTGAAAAATCTGTCCGGCGGTAACCAGCAGAAAGTAATTGTTGCAAGGTGGCTGATGAAAGACAGCGATATCTTTATTTTTGATGAGCCTACCCGCGGCATTGATGTGGGAGCAAAAAATGAGATGTATGAGTTAATGGAAGATCTTGCATCGAAGGGGAAAGCCATTATCATGATATCCTCAGAACTCGCAGAGATTCAGCGCTTAAGTGACAGGGTAATCGTAATGAGCGAAGGCCAAATTACAGCTGAGCTTGACATTGCAGATGCCACCCAGGAAGAGATTATGAAATACGCAACAATGCGTGAAAGCTAATGTGCACCCTTCTTCTCCTTGCTGATGGAAAAAATCCTGCGGCGTTTTAGCAAAAACCAACTTGTCAGCACACCGGGTATAAGCAGCACATTATTTTGAATATGTATAAGAAAGGATAGCTTAAAATGAAATCTAACGACAAGGGACGTGCATCCTTCAAACTTCAGCAAAATATCATCATTTTATTTGCCATGATAGTTTTGATTGTAATTTTCTGTGTTTTCAACCCAAACTTCGCAGACAAATACAACATCATCAGTATGGCTCAGTCTCTGGCGCCTTATGCGGTAATGAGCCTTGGTGTTACCTTCGTGATCGCAACCGGCGGCATCGACCTTTCCATCGGAACGGTATGCATTGCATCAGCGGTGGTTTCCGGTAAGATGTATACCCTGGGACTGATTCCGCTTTGGGGAACCATTCCGATTATGGTTGGAATCGGCACCCTCTTTGGATTTATAAACGGCCTGCTGATTGCAAAATTAAAAATCCCCGGATTTATTGCCACACTGGGAACCATGATGTTTTCCCGCGGCCTGTCAGCATTGATTGTTTCAGATCCTAACATTTTCTTTCCGTCCAACACATGGTACAACCGTGCATTTTCCAATGCAAACGGTATTCCTACCGGAATCCTGTGGGTCCTTGGATTTATGCTGATCTGCATGTATCTTATGTATAAAAATAAATTGGGAAGATACATTCTCGCCATCGGAAGCAATGAAGAAGCCGCCAGACTTTCCGGGATTAACACAGACCGCTATAAAATTCTTGCCTATACCATCGGCGGTCTCGGCGCAGGTGTGGCAGCAATCTTCTGGTCAGCGGCCTTCCCAACGGTTGCCGCAGCTACCGGAAACGGTATGGAGCTGGATGCGATTGCAGGTGTATACATAGGCGGAACCAGTGCAGCAGGCGGAGCAGCATCTGTTTCGGGTTCTGTCATCGGTGCAGCTTTATTGGTCGTAATTCGCAACGGCCTGAACATGGTTCTTGCAAAATTCAATCTCAACCTCAATTCAACTTACGTTACTTACGTGTTGACAGGCATCATTGTTGTGGCAGCGGTTATGATGGATGTGATTAAGACGAAGAATCAGAACAGGGTTAGGATTGAGAAAAATAAAAAATGCTGTCAGGAAGCGGAGACTTAGAATTGAGCGGACTGGTTTGAAAAATAAGATGAATAGGAAAATAACCCATCAGGGTTATAAAATAGAAGGAGGATTTATAAACATGAAAAAATGTAAAAGAGGGTTAACAGTGATTCTCACAGCAGCGCTTGCACTTGGAACACTTGCAGCCTGCGGAAGTCAGGGGACGGGGACAACAGGCGGAAAGACGATTGCTGTAATTGCAAAAGGGGAATCCCATGCATTTTGGCAGTCCGTAAAAGCCGGAGCAGAAGATGCAGCAAAAGAAGCCGGCTATCAAATTACATTCCGCGGCCCGGCAAGCGAAAGTGCAAAAGACCTTCCGTCGCAGATTGAGATGGTTCAGACCGCGCTGTCCAACAACGTAGACGGAATGGTTCTCGCCACCATTGGTGAAGGCTATACGGATTTGCTGGCCCAGGCTTATGACAAAAAGATCCCGGTTGTCCAATTTGATTCCGGTATCTGGGCAAACGACGTGGCAGCTCTTGATGCTCAGAGCAAGAACCCGATTCAGGCATCAGTTGCCACAAGCAACACACTTGCAGCAGGCGTAGCCGCTGAGAACTTTTTCACAGCCATAAAAGAAGAAATCGCAGCATCCGCAGATACTTATGTGGTAGGAATTATTCAGCATGACGAGACCCAGACCGGTATCGATCGTGCAGGCGGATTCGAAGAAAAATTCAAAGAGCTTGCAGATGCGGATGCCGCCACAAAAGGCAAATACACAATTGAAAAAGAAGTAAAACCCGGCGATGCCAACAACGCATACAAAGACGCACTTGAGGCTCTTTACGAAAAAGGTGCAAAAGCAATCTTCATGTCCAACGAAGGTGTTGTAAAACAGGTCTATGACGCAGTGCAGGCAACTTCCGGAAAATATGACGAAGTGAAATTCTGTGGGTTTGACGCAGGTACAAAGCAGATCGAGTGGATGAAAGCCACAACCGGCGCGAAATTAATCGGCTCTGTTGCCCAAGATTCCTATGCCATTGGTTATAATGCAGTGCAGCAGGTAATCAACGCAATCGAAGGCAAAACGGTAGAAAAGTCCGTTGCGATTCCCGGTGCGTGGTGGGATGCAACCAATGTGGATGAAATGATTGAAAATAATCTTGTTTACGAAGGCTGATTTTCGTTTGGACATATACAAAAAATTCTATTCTCAATGTCCAAATCATGCTTGAATCATGATCAAGCGCTATTAAATTTTCCTGTATTTTGGGTTGTTTGGACATATAGAAAAAACAATTCTCTTCAATGTCCAAATTTTTCGTTGATTCTTGGACATAGAGAACGAATTTACTTCTATATGTCCAAAACATGACCTTACTGCTTTGAAAAACATATTTTTGTGCTGTTTTTAATATGATTTTGGACATGGAGATTTATTTTTGATGTATATGTCCAAACCGCCAGGCAAACAGTGTTAAAACAAGTGTTCATGTTCTAAAATCTACTGGTTTTCTGACTGTGAATCAATGTTGCTCGCCTCGTCTACCGAAAAAGATGGCTGGATGTACGTTACTGGTTGCTTCCCGGGTGGAGTGAACAGGAACAAAATGATATGTTTATCTTGATTTGTATGATTGAAAGGATGGACAGTATTACCGGCTTTCTGTTATAATACGTGTTATATAAGGAAAAGTAAGTGTTTTTTAGGAAAGGAGAAGAGCGGGATAAAACACTCCGTTACATATTTAGCATCCCCAAAAGCCAGTTATCCTGCTTGGCATTTATTAGATGAAAACACAGAACGTAAATTACAACAAAATAAAGAACCTTTTTCTGAGCCAATCTTATCTGGATTCCTGGGAGGACTACAAAAGAAGCCTCAGAAAGACCAATTTTATCAAATGGGATTATCTGGTGCTGACGGCATCCAACGAGGAACAGGCGGAGGCCTTCCGGCTGCAGATAAAGCAGCGTCAGGAGCAGAAACTATTGCCTGAGTATACGAAATATGTGGTACTGCCGGATCCCTTTGGAAAACGTGTGGGCTCAGGAGGCGCTACATTTAACGTAATACGCTATATCGCAGAAGCATGTGAGGCTTGGCAGGAATGCGAATCAGAGAATCCTTTCGCAGGAAAGCGTATCCTGGTCATCCATTCCGGTGGAGACAGTAAAAGAGTACCCCAGTATTCCGCAATCGGAAAACTGTTTTCTCCGGTACCAAGAGAGCTTCCTGACGGCAGAGCCTCCACCTTATTTGATGAATTTGTGATTGCCATGTCCGGTGTACCTTCCCGCATCAGTGAAGGCATGCTGGTACTCTCCGGGGATGTACTTTTACTGTTCAACCCGCTGCAGATTGACTCCGGGTTCCACGGTGCAGCAGCAATATCCATAAAAGAACCGGTGGAGACCGGAAAAAATCACGGTGTATTTTTAAACGACGGAAAAGGAAATGTAAAAAACTTTCTGCATAAGCAAACAGAAGAAAGTTTACGAAAGATCGGTGCGGTAAATGACCAGGGAGCCGTAGACTTAGATACCGGCGCTATTTTGATGAGCGCAGATCTGCTGCAGGCACTGTACAGTCTGATCTCCACCGACGGAAAACCGGATGACGAAAAATTTACCGCTTTTGTCAATGACAGGGCGAGAATCAGTTTCTACGGAGATTTCCTTTACCCGCTGGCTTCCGATTCCACGTTGGAACAATACTATCTGGAAAAACCGGAGGGAGAAGATACGCCGGAACTTCGGGACTGCAGAACCAAAATTTGGGAGGCAATTTCTAAGTTTTCGCTGAAATTGATTTGCCTGGCGCCGGCAAAATTTATCCATTTCGGTACCACGAAGGAACTGCTGCATCTGATGACAGATGAAATTGCGGATTATGAATTTTTAGACTGGCGCGGACAGGTCGTGTCCACAGTTGGCGCGCATCAGAACTATGCCGCGTACAGTTCCTATGTAGGACGCCGTGCAATAATTGACGAAAATGTATATCTGGAAAACAGCTACGTGCTGGAAGAATCAAAGGTCGGCGCAGGAAGTATTTTATCCAACATAAAGATTCGAAATGTGGAAATTCCGGAAAAAGTAGTCCTCCACGGACTGCCGCTGAAAAATGGCAAATATGTAGTGCGAATCTACGGTGTGCTGGATAATCCAAAAGGAACTTACGCAGAGGATGCCTCTTATTTGTGCACCTCGCTAAAAGCTCTGACCGGGAATGCAGGGATGACTGAGGAAAAACTATGGACCGAGGGCGCAGCCAGAGATTTGTGGAACGCAAGGCTGTATCCTGTCTGTGACACGATGGAGGAAGCACTGGACTGGGCATTGAAGCTGTATCGCCTGGTAAGCGGAGCAGAGCCTGCACTTTTGAAAGAGTGGGAAGCAAAGGAGAGAACCACCCTGTGTGAAAGTTTTAATCAGGCAGACATGCATAAAGTGCTGTTCTGGCAGCAGGATTTGGAAAATCGTATCATCAGCAGAAGTCTGATTGACCGATTGGTAGAGGGTATGTATTATCAGGACGCGCTGAACATATTTGCCCATCGCAATATGACAAAAGAAATTTATGACATCCTGATGCAGGATGCCGCCCAGGCACCTTTTGATCTGAAAATCAGAATATATTATGCGGTTGCCAATTATATGAAAGAAAAACAGGTTAGTTTCAACGGACAGGACTATGATTATCCGGAAAACCTGTGCTTTGGAACCATCCGGGATGCAGTGTATGAAGAGGCAATCAAGCTTTTGCCGGATTCCTCGCTCTATCGTATTGCTGAGGAGTGCGTGAATGTGCAGCTGCCGGTGCGCGTGAACTGGGGAGGCGGCTGGACCGATACACCGCCTTACTGCAATGAAAACGGCGGTCTGGTACTCAATGCAGCCATCAGCTTAAACGGAATTTTGCCGGTACAGATTACGGTAAAACGAATCCCGGACTACCATGTAGAATTTGAAAGCCAGGACATTGGCGTATACGGTGTCGTGAAAACAGTGGAAGAAATCCAGGATTGCCACAATCCTTACGACTCCTTTGCACTTCACAAAGCGGCGCTGATTGCCTGTGGCGTAATTCCGTTAAACGGCGGCAATGAGACCCTGCAGGAGATTCTGCAAAGAATAGGTGGCGGTATTTATCTGTCAACACAGGTCGTTGGAATACCAAAAGGCTCCGGTCTTGGCACAAGCAGCATCCTGGCGGGAGCTTGTGTCAAGGGAATATTTGAATTCCTGGGACAGGAAAAGACCAACGAAGAAATTTACGGTATTGTACTATGCATGGAACAAATCATGAGCACCGGCGGCGGCTGGCAGGATCAGGTGGGCGGCCTCACAAATGGAATTAAGCTGATTTCCACAAGACCCGGCATGGCGCAGAACATAGAAGTAAAGGAAGTAAAGATACCCGAAGAGGCTATGCAGGAACTGCAGGAACGATTTGCATTGATTTATACGGGACAGCGCAGACTGGCGAGAAATCTGCTTCGTGATGTGGTGGGCAACTACATCGGAGCCAGACCCCAGTCATTGGAGGCGTTAAAGGAGATGAAGCCCACAGCGGCCCTGATGTCCTATTATCTGGAGCGCGGCGATATCGATTCCTTTGCGGAGCTTTTGAACAAGCATTGGGAATTGTCCAAGCAGTTGGATAAAGGCTGCACCAACAACTGCATTGACCATATTTTTATGGCCTGCGAAGATTTGGTGGATGCCAAATTTATATCC
>JAGASC010000376.1 GCA_017621905.1 Roseburia sp. | reverse complement strand
GCATATCCGTGCAGCAGCTCCCTGCCATAGACGAGAAGGCCGAACAGGATAAAAATGCACCAGGTCAGCAGACTGTAGAGGATGCAGCCTGCCGTCAGCTGAAGGTTCCGGCTGTTTAAGGTGGTGGCGGAGCATTGGATGCGGCTGCTTATATTTTTTTGGTTAAAGGTCACAAGGATGGGTGACATGCCGCAAACCAGCAGTACAATAAATATATAGGGCAGGTACTGATAAAAGTAAAAAATTTCTTTGTTCGCGGAAACATTTTCGGTCTCAAAGGCTAAACATTCTGTTTCGCTGGCATTTGCGATCGCATGGTCGGTGGCTGCAAGGGCTTCTTCTAAGGAATAGCCACCGGTCAGATAGAGATTTAGGTTGCCCAGGTACTGTTTTACCTGCTGGTCGATGAAGTAACCGTTTCTGCTGCCGGGAATTTTCAGGTTGTTCAACAGATTTTCTGTTTCACCGGCGGCCAGTTTTTCTTCAAAGCCGGAGGGGATGAACAGCACGTAGTAGGTATAGCGGTAATAAAGGTAATCCTGCAGCACCTCCGGGTCATTTTCCAGAGAAATCAGGTTGTGCATGGAGTCAAGATAACCGGTCAGTGCGGTGCTGGCAGCAGTGTGATCTTCGTCGATGACACAGATATTCAGGGATTTTGCCTGAAAGTTCGTGTCCATATTTGTCTGTGAGGTAGTACCAAGCATAAAGGTCAGGATCACAAAAATTACAAAATAAATGCTGATCGCAGGCAGACGTTTCCAGGCTATTTTATAAAAGGCTTTAAAGAGCTGCATATTTTTCCCTCCTTACCATAAGAAATCCACCCAAGTAGAGGATGACGGAGATGGCCAGTAAGATGGCAATATTTTCAAAGTAGCGGTCGTGGGACTGGTAGACAGCCAGTGCGTAGAAACTGTCGGAAATCAGGGCCGCCGGATTGATGTGGTTGAACCAGGGACAGACCTGCTCCACGAAAAGGCGCATAGTGCCGACCATCAGCCCGGAAAGGAAGCTGCAGATCATGGAGACCGCCATCAGGATGCCGTATTTCGTTTTTTCACCCATTTTTCCGATGGTTCCGACGAAAAAGCCAAGGCTGACACCGGCAATGCAGCCTACGAGCGCTGCTAGGGCAATATATCCGCCTTCAGAGCCGAAGCTGATGCCCAAAACGAGAATCAGATAAATGAGGCTTACAAAAATACAGAAAAAGTGGAAAACAAAAGTGGCACAAAGTTCACCCAGCAGGGAAATCAGCTTGTGCATCGGTGAAATACCCTTTCGTGCGGCCAGGGCGGAGAGGTTTGCCTGATTGTGTAAAGCGACCTGCAGACCGCCGGAGTAGGCAAAAAGACAGGACATGGCAATCAGGTTGAAAAAATAGGTGAGTTTTTCGTCCATATTTCCCTTGGCATAGGTGATTTCCGTATTGTAGTCGGCGCCAGTGTCTGCGCTTGCAGAC
Organism: Roseburia sp.; assembly: GCA_017621905.1. Lineage (GTDB taxonomy): Bacteria > Bacillota > Clostridia > Lachnospirales > Lachnospiraceae > Roseburia. Next base: position 4,191 of record JAGASC010000376.1, on the reverse strand, counting down.
AGTGCCTTTGCGGCAGCTGCCAGTTTTTCGGGATGGTTCATGGCAATATCCGAAAGTGCGCTGTAGTTCATGTTAAATTGCTCCACGAACGCATTTAGTATGCTCTGTTCCAGCTTGTAAGAGGTCATTTCCGTGGAGATGGACAGGCGGACGGGCTGACCTTCGTAGAGGATGCCGACAATTTCTTTTTGTTGTAACAAAGAAAGGGCTTCTTTCTCTGTGGTGTAGGTGGTTTCTAGGAACTGGTCATCACCCGGCTCGCTTAAGGAGTCTATGATGGAGGTGAAGCTATCGGCTTCACCTCCTGATTCACTTAAGGAGCTTATGACAGAATCGAAGCTGTTGTTTTCATCGGCTGACGCACTTAGGAGGGGTATTGTGCTTGTATAATCGATGTCTTCAGTGGAAGCCTTCAGGACTACTGCTACGGGGATGGCGTGGAAAGCTTCATCTGAGGCCAGGCCGCTGAAAGCCACATAGAACATAGTTCCCAGTGCAATGGGGAAAAGGAGATTCCAGAACAGCTGATATTTCTGCCGCATCAGGCATTTTAGGGTATAGATAAAGGAATGGATCAATTTTGGTACCTCCTAGTCTCTTAGTTCTTTTCCGGTGATTTCCAGAAAAACGTCATTTAGTGTGGGAAGCTCCGAGTACACGCGGCCAAAGGAGAGCTCCCGGGACTCCAGATAGTGCAGGATGCGGAGCAGGTTGTGTTTGCCGCCGCTGCACAGGATCTCAAGCTTGTGGTCTTTGAAGGATACGTCATATACGTGATCTAAGGTTCGGATGGCGGCGATATCCTCCTCTGAGATGTCTAAAATATCAATCAGGATAATTTCACTTTTCTTAATCATTCGTTTCAGCTCGTCGGTGGTGCCGATGGCGAGATTTTTTCCTTTATCCATGATAGCGATGCGGGTGCAGATTTGCTCGACTTCCTCCATGTAGTGGGAGGTGTAGACGATGGTGGCACCCTCGCGGTTCAGCTTCTGGATTCCCTCCAGAATTTTGTTGCGGCTCTGGGGGTCTACGGCTACCGTCGGTTCGTCCAGGAAAATCAGCTTTGGCTTGTGGGCGATGCCGCAGGCGATATTTAAGCGGCGCAGCAGTCCACCGGAAAGTTTTCCGGGATAAAATTTTTTAAAGTCGTTTAAGCCGACGAAGTCAATGGCTTCTTCGACGTATTGTTTCCGCAGGGCTTTGTCTTTGATGTAGAGGCCGCAGAAATAGCCAATATTTTCGTAGACAGTCAGTTCCTCAAAAACAGCAACATTTTGCATGACGACACCGATTTTGCGTTTCAGGTCATAGCTGTCCGGGTGCATTTCTTTTCCGAATACTTCGATGGCTCCCTTGTCGTAGGACAGGAGAGAGAGGATACAGTTGATGGTGGTGGTTTTGCCGGAACCGTTGGGACCGAGGAGACCGAAGATTTCGCCTTCTTCGATTTCTAAGTTAAAATGGTCTAAGGCTACCAGCTCCCGGTAGCGTTTTACGAGATTTTCTACTTTAATGATTGGAGTACTCATTCCTGGTTACCATACCTTTCTGGAATTATTTTTATGTCTGAACTGCCTCGAAAAACTTTCGGAGGAAAAAATTTCAGAATAAGTTCTTTGCGTATTTTAAGTATACGGGATAAAGAGTGCAAAGAGAAGTGAATACTGTCAAAAGAAAAAGTGACAAATGTCACGATTTTTTTGAAATGAAGAAAAAATGCTGTTGTTTTACAGGAGGGGATGGTATTGTAAGGTAAGAAAGATAGTGACTGTGAAGGTATATAGCGGACAGTGAGGATAGGAGATAGTAGAAAATGCTTACAAACCGATTGATTGACAATGTAATACTCATGATGCTGGCAGCGGTTATGGTGTTTCAGGAAACTGATATGGTGGAGCCGGTTCTGGCGCTTTTGATTTCCGTGATTGGGGCTGCACTGGGACTTTATATTTCGGACAGACGCCTGGCGGCAGCGCTGGGAGCCGGGTTTGCAGTGGGGTGTGTCCTTTTGCCGGAGCTGATCATTTTTATGCCGGTTATGTTTTATCATATGGCAAGGCACAAATTTTGGTGGGGGATTGCCTGTGGACTTCCGTTTCTGGCGTTGCTGGGGGATGCTCGGCCATGGAAAATTGCATTATGGATTGGGCTTAGCTGTCTTGGGGTGATTTTAGCGGAGCGGACCGGAAAGGCGGAGCAGCTTACAGAGGAGATGATCCGGGTGCGGGACAGCAGCACGGAATTGAATTTGGCGTTACGGGAAAAGAATAAGAGCCTGATGGAAAAACAGGATTATGAGATATATCTTGCTACGCTAAAGGAGCGGAACCGGATTGCGCGGGAGATTCATGATAATGTAGGGCACATGCTGTCACGGTCTATTTTGCAGGTGGGGGCGCTTTGCACTGTTTATAAGGAGGAGCCGCTGCACGGACAGATGGACAGTATCAATGAAACATTGAATCTGGCAATGAATAGTATACGGGAGAGTGTTCACGATCTGCATGATGATTCGATTGATTTAAAACAGGCGATTCTGGAGGCTACCGGAGCCATGGCGGAGAAATACAGGATTCATGTGGATTATGATATGTCAGCTGGCGTACCGAGGAATGTGAAATACTGTTTTATTACAACGGTAAAGGAGGCCATGTCAAACGTGGTGAAGCATTCGGATGCAGACCGGGTGGAGATTATTTTGCGGGAGCATCCCGGATTTTATCAGCTCTCGATTGAGGACAATGGAACGATACAGCCTGCATCGGAGGGGGATGGCATCGGACTTTCCAATATGAAGGAGCGGGTCGAGGCTCTGCAGGGAACGATTCGTGTAGGATTTGAGGAAGGATTTAGGATATTTATTTCAATAAGAAAAAAGTCTGATATGGAGTGAGCCGCCAGAAGAAGATGGATGTGAGAACGAAGAGTAAAAAAATGGATGAGATATGGCGGAGCATGAATTTCGGAGAAATTTAGAAGCAAGGAAGAGGCAATTGGGAAAAAATAGACGAATGATATAGGCAGGAAAGGATGAGATATGAGAGTAATAGTAGTGGATGATGATCAGTTGGTGGCAATTTCATTAAAAACGATTTTGGAAGCGGAGGGCTCCATCGAGGTGTTGGCTGCCGGATATAATGGGGTGGAGGCAGTAGCGCTTTTTAAAGAATACCAGCCGGACGTACTGTTGATGGATATCCGGATGGAAACGATGAGTGGACTTACGGCAGCGGAACAGATTTTAAAGGAATTTCCGAAGGCACGGATTTTATTCTTGACCACATTTTCGGACGACGAATATATTGTGAAAGCTTTAAATATCGGGGTGAAGGGGTATATTTTAAAACAGGATTTTGAAGGGATTGTACCGGCGCTTAAGGCGGTCTGCGGCGGCCAGAGTGTGTTTGGCGGAGAAATTGTAGGAAAACTTCCGGTGCTTATGCAGACCAGAGAGGAATTCGATTACACGCAGTATGATATAAGCAAAAAAGAACAGAATATCATTGAGCTTGTGGCGGAGGGGCTGAGCAATAAGGAAATTGCAGAGAAACTTTATCTCGGTGAGGGAACCGTGCGAAATTATATCAGTGTGGTGCTGGAAAAGCTTGGGCTTAGAGACCGAACACAGCTGGCGGTGTTCTATTATAAGAATCTGTAAGGTAACAGTTCAGATAGGTCTGCGCATTTACGTTGCGAGTTTACTCGCAATGCATACCGTAAGAAAACGTGGAACATATCAGTGTCAGGGCAACATGGCGTTCCTGTACGAGAGGCACAATAGTATGATTGAGGCGTATGATGTTAATGTATGAATTGAACACACAATTAAATCAAAAACAAATGAATTATTAAAATAATGTTGAAAACTGAAAAAATAGATTGACAAATAAAAATCCATGTGTTAATATACAGTTAACAAGAAACAACACTAATCACTGAACCACACAAGACAAATCCTGGAATTTATTAATTGAAATTCTATACGGTGACGAGAAAGCTGGTAGAAGAAATCGATTAGTAAAAGGTACGAATAGGCGAAGCGATTAGAACCATAAAGAGGAGGATTGGAGGTAAAATCCAATGGGACCAATCGACAATTTAACTCAATATGAGAGTGGTAAGGCATAGCAGTTCCTGACAAGAAAGACCATTTAAGTGCATACGATCAGGAAGCCATCAAATCATCCG
>JAGASC010000375.1 GCA_017621905.1 Roseburia sp. | reverse complement strand
TTGCCTTTCGAAGTACCATATCCTGGCATAAAATTATGACCTATCACGGTGCTCCCATCATAACCCTTCCAGATAAAATCATGCTCCGGCACAAAATTATTAGGCCGCATGAAAAGGTAGGAATCATACCCACATTTCTTCAATATCTGTACGAGTCCTCTTGTGTGTCCAAAGGGGTCAACATTTATGGCCGTGGTGGTTTTTACACCAAATTTTTCCATAAAATATTTGTTTCCTGTCTCAATCTGTCTAATGAAGGACTCACCGGATGGCATGACGCAGTCCGGCTGCAGATACCAGCCACCCATGATATGCCATTTTCCTTCACGGACAAGTTTTTTTATCTTTTCAAAAAGTGCCGGTTCATATTCCTCGACCCATTCATAAAGAATGGATTCATTATGATTGAATACAAAGCCATCATATTCTTCACAGAATTTGGCTGCAACGCGAAATGTAGAAACCGCTTCCGCCATACCTTCTTCCCGCTGCCATTGCCACACCGGATCCAAATGCGCATTGCACAGTAAATATAGTTCTTTCATATCTATAAACCTCACCAGTACCGCTGCAGACACTCCATCGCCTGCTGTACCCCTTCCTCATAAGGCTCGGGATGCGTATTCTCCAACGAAAAATACCCCTGATATCCCGCATTCTTTAAAATATTCATACAAATCTCAAAATCAATCACACCATCGCCTATCATCGTATCACGCAGCCAACTGTTATCTTTCGCTTCCGTCCAATATCTCCCCGGTGATGTGTCTGACTTTTTCCATAGATAGTCCTTTACATGAACATGACAAATATCTTTTATATACGCAGCAAGAAAATCCTGAGGTTTCTCATTGACAAACAGAATATTACCTAAATCGCCACAGATTCCAATATTTTCACAGCGTTCTTTCATTTTATCCCAGAAGCCTTTGAATCCCTCTACTCCATTGACATAATATCCCTGGTCTTCATAGATGCAGGTAATTCCAAATGTATTCGCATAATCCGCGATTCGGGCAGCAGCCTTCACTGTCTCCTCAATGGCCTCCCCATAGCCCGGTGCATCTTCTGGAAGTGAAATCCAGGGGAGCAACGTGTGATGAAGATATGGCGCCCCCAGTGCGGCTGCAATCTCCACCTGCTTCATCAAATATTTTTCTCCATCCGGATTCTTCCATAAATTAGAAAAAACTGAATAACACGCTACCGGCAATTGATATTGATCTAAAACTTCTCTCGCCATTTTTGCAGATGCCAGATCTAAAATAGGAGTTTTCTCCTCACAAAAAGAATTCGCAAGAAATTCTACCGACGAGAATCCCAACTGTAATGCATACTTTGCTGCATCTTCTATTCCATTTTCTATCACCTTCTTTGAAAATCCTGCGTACATCGCAAATTTCATTATTTCAAAATCCTCCCTGTTTTCCGAAGGAAAATGCGAGTGCCCCTGCACGAGCAGAGGATTTTCCTCCAACTAATCTGTCATATTTTGTACAATACCTGCAAGTTCCAGTTCTTTCCACACCAGCCGAAAAGATGCTATCGCTTCTGATAGTGATGCAATCCCTTCCACTCCTGCCTGTATGTTCTCCACAAAATAGCGGATTTCATTCATATACGGTCCTAAATCGGACACATTAATGCCCAAATCCATTTCTTCTTTTTCTCCGAGCTGTGGAACAAACTTTTCTCCCTCTTCCGGATATACCGTAAGTATTCCATTCGCATCCAACACAACAGCAGCTTTCTCCATCCTTACGCGAAATGTCTGCCTAAAAGGCAGGCTGGCAGGATAATCCCAGGAACCTTCCGCAGTCAGCAGCGCATCTCCAAAGCGATACGATGTCCAAATATGCTGTACAATCCCTTCTTTATCCCTTACCGCCCAGGAATGCATATCCTCAGGCTCGCTTTCCATCAAATAGCGAATATAATCCACATCATGAATATGCATATCCAACGCCATGGTCCCTGTTCTGTCAATATCATCGTGTCCCTTCATCCACATGGGCCTCGGGCTGATACTGTCAAAATTTCCCGCTATCATTTTACCATACTTTCCCGAACTGGCAACCTCTTTCAAATACCGATAGGCATCCATAAAGCGAACCACATGACCTACCTGCACCAATACCCCAGATGCTTCCCGGGCATCCAACAACCGCTGCGCCTCCTTTTCCTTCAGACAGATTGGTTTCTCTACAATAATATTCTTCACATACTCCATAGCCCGAATGACATAATCCGCATGTAAGAAAGTAGGCACACAAATATCCACCACATCCAGTGCTTCTTCCTTCATCATTTCAAACCCATCTGTATATACTTTGGCTCCACACATATCGGCAAACTGCTGTGCGCGCTCGGTACTGACATCAGCAATCGCAACCATCTGCACCTTATCTCTCATCGCAAGCCAACACCGCGCATGCACCGCACCAATTCCACCGCAGCCAATCAAACCTACTTTTAGCATAGCAACCTCCTTCGTAACACTTTATCTTCATCAATCCAACAAAGTTTTAATATGACACTGAGCCATAGAAGCAAGTGTTACCTCTTCAATAATTTAGAATAGTAATAGATCGGAATCGCAGACCATCCGTGACACAAGCTCCCGGCATTGGCAAAGTCTGCTTCCCCCTTCACTGTCTCCCAGAAAGAAGTAGCACCGCAATCCAGCATATAACTGTAATTCTTTTTGATATCCTCCAGTACAAATTGTTCATTCTCCTTGCTTCCATCCAGTAAAGCATCATAAACAAAAGCACACATAGAAAGTGTAGCTGGAACCACTCCGCCGTTCCCTTTTATTGCCTCTTCCAGATTTTCACCGTCAAGTCCAATCAGTCCGGCAAATGCATTCCCCAGCTGACTATAAAGATTACGATCTTTATTTGAAAGGAAATACATTCCTTTTCCCTCATCATAAAAAGATTCTTTTATAGCTTTTTTGACCGCCATAAGATCAATTTCAAACTTCTCACCAAAAAGTTCACAAAGTTCCAGATACCTGATGCTCGCATATACAAAAGCACAATTGATAATAAGATCACATTTCTTACCATCAGAATCCGGCCCAGGTTTTCCATTTGGAAATTGTCCCGCACTTCCTTCACTCCATTCATAGAAACTCCAGTACAGGCCCGGTTTGTTATTGATTAAGTGGTTTGGTCCCATCATGCATTTAAATATTTCCATGATTTTGCTTACAACCGGCATAACTTCCGTCAGAATGCTCTGATCTCCCGTGTGTTTTATATATTCCCAGACCACCACCGGATACATGATTGTGAAAAATGGGATTACCGGAGTATTCACAGCCGGATAAACTAATTCAAGCATACCATCTTCTCTTATGCCTTTTGACATAAACACAATATTTGCCCGTGCGAATGAGGCGTCTTTGAATGCATAATATCCGCTAAGCATCTGGTTTCTGCTGTCTAAGACATAAAGCGCCTGCTCTCTCCAGGGACAGTCTTCATAGTGTTCGTGCATACAAAGTCTTAAGGTTCTGACACTGACATCATAAATTTCTGCCTCCAGACCAGTGAGAAATCGCTCTTTTTCCTCCACAGGATACATCACCGGAAGAATTGCCACGCTCTCGACCACTGCATTTTGCGGTTTAAAAATTTCGACATACCTTCCTGCAATTCTTAAGAAAAGCTGCTCGAAGGAATTGTGTCCCTTCCAGCATTTAAAGTGCATGGAAAAATCCCGGTTGGCAATCTTCTGCCTTACCTGACCATCCGCGATGTGTTCCCCATAAGCAAGCACGATATCGCATTCTTCCTGGCATGCAACGTTTAAAACAATATATCCTACTGTCTCTCTTCCAAAATCATAAAGTTCCTTGCCGGCTAATTCCATTTTTCTGCCATAAACAAGCGGCTCTTCTACTAGTTTTTTTACTGGTCGCTTTTTGAAATGATAGGATAAAGCGACTTCTCGGCAAGTATCATACACAATTCCGCTGCTATAGCTCATATCTGTAGAATAGCCCAGCTGTGTCGTCACCAGTCTGCATACATGCTGCTGATATTCTGTATCAAGACCGCCTAACGTTGCAGCACTGCTATGACATAAAACTTCATCTCCCTCAGTCACCTCAAAAATCACGCCTGCCTTATCTTTGATATGATTAAAGGTATCAATTCCTTCATATCGCACAACGATCCGCAATTCATTTTCAACGTCTGAAGAAAAATCCGTAATGTCTATTTCATCATAATACTTTTCATCCCTGTACCCGGGGAACTGTCCAAAGGCCGCCCGTTTTCCATTCACATAGGCAATATAATTAATCTCAGATGCAATTTTTAAAATGGTCTTTCCGCCATTTGAGCAATACCTGGTCAAAAAAGAGGCATACTCATCTTTTTTCTCCTGCCCTTTTAGCCATATCCATCTTGTATTCGAATAAAACATTTCTTTCCTCCCTAATAAAACATATCTACCTTTCTAAATCCGTTATCCTGTCCATTCTAATCATCAGATAAACCTATTTCTGGCATACGCATAAAACTCTTCTGCAAACCATTTCTGTACTTCGGCGAGATAATGCGCATCATCTGCCGCATAAACTCCATTATGCTCCTGCTTAACATCCCACAGCGGACATTTTTCGATATCAACTAACGTTACATTCTCATGTCGCTTACACTGACTCATCAATACTTTATTGACCTCATCCACTGCATATTCCGGCAAATTATTCTGCACACAAAATTTTTTACAACCTATTTTATAAAGAAACATCGGACACGGTTCTCCAATAGACTCAAGCATCGAATCAAAAAAGTAGTCATAACGTTCCTGAATGTCGTCTCGCTTGTAAGCTTCGTTATATATCTCC
>JAGASC010000374.1 GCA_017621905.1 Roseburia sp. | reverse complement strand
GCTTGGGCGGGGAAGTCTTTCCCTCCCGAATGGCAAAGCCGTTTACGGAAAGTTCGTCACCCTTATGCAACTGTTCAGACAATGTAAGAAGGATGGAATTATCTGATTCACTTTCCTCACTCTCCTCATCGCCGCTGTTTCCGCTCGTTCCCTTTGTATTGGCTGATGAATTTTCGTTTGTATTTCTGTTTGTACTGTTGCTCTTTTCCTGCTTGCGGGGAAGTCCGGCAATTTCCAGATATCCGGGTGCTTTTAAAGCTTTTGTTCCGGCAAACAATTTTTCCCCGTCGATATCTATCACCAGTTTTACTGTCTGGTATTCTGCAGGCGGATAAAAAATGCTTAAGAATCGGCGCACAATCAGGTCAAAGACACTTTTCTGCAGACTGTTTAAGGATTCCAGTTCTGTCAGCTGGCCGGTCGGAATGATGGCATAATGGTCTGTGATTTTTGAATCATCGGTATACTGACTTCTTGCAATATCACGATATCTGCCCTCCTGCATGATGCGTTCTGCATATTTTCTGGTGGGTTCATAGTTTTTCAGGCGGCTGATGTTTTTCGTGATTTCTTTTGCCACGGCCGTGGAAAGTACACGAGCGTCAGTTCGCGGATAAGTGGTAAGCTTTTTCTCATATAAGTCCTGGGCTATCTGCAAGGTCTCGTCCGGGCTGATTTTAAAACGTTTTGAACATTCTGCCTGAAGTTCTGCAAGATTGAAAAGGAGCGGTGCTTTTTTTCGGGATATGCCCTTTTCGATGGAATCTACAATCGCCGGTCTTCCGGTCAGTTCTCCAATCAGGTTTTGCGCGCTCTCCTGTTTTTTGAATCCATTTTCTTTATATAAAAGGGGAGACTCGAAATATTTTGAACCTTCCACTGCCTTCCATTCTGCTTCGATTCCGTCACTTAATATTCCGGCGTTTGATGTTGTCTTAGTCCCTGCCGGCAGAAAACTTCCTACCACGCGGTAAAAAGGGGTTTCCACAAAGTTGCGGATTTCACGTTCCCGAATAACTACCATTCCGAGGACACAGGTCATAACGCGGCCCACTGCGATTGCAGTGTAGCTTTGTGTTCCCGCTGCGTCATTTAACAGCTTGCCGTATTTTACTGACATGGCACGTGAAAAGTTGATTCCCATGGCGTAATCTTCGATGGTACGCATGACACCGGATTTAGCCAGGTTGTCATATTCTGACATGTCTTTTGCCTCACGGATACCACGCAGGATTTCTTCCTCGGTCTGGGAGTCGATCCAGACACGAAGCTCCTTCATTCCCGCTCTGACGCCGCCGAATTTTCGGATGTTTTCCTCGATGGTCTGTCCTTCTTTTCCGGCATCTCCTGCCCAGTAGACTGTGTCGATATCCTCACGATGCAGCATTCTATGTACCACGTCGTACTGTCTGCTAACATTCGGTATTACGTTATATTTGTATTCCCGGGGCAAAAATGGCAGATCTTCTAACCGCCATCTTTTGTATTTCTCGTCGTATTCCTCCGGGTATACCATCTCCACCAGATGGCCGACGCACCAGGTGATTACATATTTGTCATTCTCAATGTACCCGTCATTTCGTCCGGATACTCCTAAGATTCTTGCAAACTCCTGTGCCACGCTCGGTTTCTCTGTGATAATTAATGATTTTGCCAATACAATTTCCTCCAAAATTTCAGATAAAGCCTTTTACAATTTTGCTCTCGCCCAACAAAACAGTAAAAGAATGCATCGGGAAAATGTTTTATATAACCATTCCCGATGCACCAAATTATATCATACTTTTTTTCATTTAGCACCTCTCAATTACACAAGTATGCTTTCTCTCGCCTGCAGGTGCATTCTTATCATAGTTAATACCCACAAGAAGAACTTCTCCGCCATACTCTCTGATAGCATCCGGATAGTTTTTCTTCTTTATCTGGTTGATTGCACCCTCTGCGGATTTATTCCATTTCAGCTCAATCACTAATGCCGGAAGTATGGAGTCTTTCTTCGGCAGATAGACAACATCTGCATAGCCGGTTCCGGCAGGCAGTTCTTCAAATTTCAAATATTCATCTGCATAGCTGAAGTATGCCCGCTTAATGACACTTCGCAGTGCCTGCTCATTATGATAATACAGCGGTGCTTCCTCTGCATGAATCTTCTCTATCTGAACAGCAACTGCCTCTGCATTGCCATGAATGGTATCTATGATAAGCTGGTCGCTCTCTCTTACCCGTCTTAAGGTTTCATCCCGGTTCACATTCCGAACTGCTTTTGCAAATTCCTTCTTAATCTCTTCATTCGGAATATGCACTCTTTCCGTTTCTTCATTATATGCAAGATATCCGAGGTGAATCAATAACGTCAGTACATCATCCCGGTTTCGGAACGTTACAAGATCATTTGCAAAGCCTGTCGTGTCTACCTTTACCTCTACACCGCCCACCAAATCTGTAATGATTTTGGAAAGCCCGTCAAAGTCAAGATTGATATATCCCATTAAACTCGTTGCTGCCGACGTCTCTGTCCAATAAGAATCAAAATCATCATTACGGATCGCTTCCATAACAGAATTCGGATTATAAACCGATTCCACACCCCGGAACGCATAACCGTCATACCAACGTTTCATCATCTCAAACTCCACATCATGCTCCTGGCAGAGACTTTTTACTTCCTCTTCCAAAAAACCGACATAGGTTCCGAATTTTCTCGGCTTAATCATCGTATACTCTTTAAAATCCGATATAGCCGACTGCGAGCCATCCTTCTTGATTGGAAGAATACCTGTCATATATACTGCTGCAAATATCTTATCTGTCATTCCACTGTTTTTAAATAAGGAGCGTAAAAATTCTAAATATTGTCTTTGTATATCAGGCTGATTCTTTGCTTCCCGAATCGGAGCATCCCACTCATCTATAATCATCACAATCTGATTTCCGGTATGCTTCACTACACTTCCTAATGTATCAACAAAAGCCTCCTGAACTTCTATCTGTGGATATTCAGACACAAATTCCCGGGTAACGCTCCTTTTTATGAATGCAACAATATCTGATTTTTCCGTTGAACCGATAATTCCAGTCATATCCAGATAGATTACGTCATATTTGTTCATATAGTCCCGATACTTCTTGTCCCTGGAAATTTTCATATCATCAAACAGGGCTGATGAATCACAGGTTTTATCATAATATGCACACATCATCTGTGCTGTAAAAGATTTTCCAAATCTCCTTGGTCTGCTGATACAAGTCAATTTTTGTTTCGTTCCAATCGTATCATTGATCAGGCAGAGTAAACCTGTTTTATCCACATATAAACCATTTCTAATGTTTTGAAATCCACTGCTTCCGGGAT
>JAGASC010000373.1 GCA_017621905.1 Roseburia sp. | reverse complement strand
TCCGGATTAAACATTTTATTAGAGAATCATATGAGACGGGAATATGTGATTTTCTATTCCGAAAATCACATATTCGGCAACGCCATCAGGCGGTGCCTTCTCGATAAAAATTGAACATTTTTATCGAGAATTAGTATCAAAGGGAACCACCTGTCCGTCCATTGTGGTCGGCTTGACCAGCTCTATAATGAAGCCCTAATATTCAATTAAAAACTTTCGTTAAGTGAAAAAACAGGTTGACTACCTATCGATAGGTAGTTATAATGAAGAGGAAATCAAACCGGGATAAGGAGCAAGCTTTTATGGAAAAGGGAAACACCAAACAGGAAATTCTGGGAGCGTCTCTGGATCTGTTTTCTGTGCAGGGATTTGAGGCGACTTCGATTTCCCAAATAGCAGATGCGGTGGGTATCCGCAAGGCGTCCTTATACAGCCATTTTGAGAGCAAACAGGCCATACTGGATGCCATTGTGAAGGAAGTATTGGAACAATACACACAGCATTCCATCTTTGCGCTGGCGGATTGGGAGGATCCTGATTTTACGAAGGACAAGCAGCACATTACTCCGGACGCGGCTGTGCAAATGATTCAGAGGCAGCTCCGCTATATCCTCCATGACCCCTCCATCAGCAGGTCACGGAAAATGCTGGTGATCGAGCAGTTTCAGAACCGTTCGCTGGCGAAGCTGCAAACCAAGCAGAACTACGAGGATGTCATGCGCTATTTTACCGGGCTGGTAGGGTTTCTGATCCGGCAGGGCGTGCTGGCAGAGGATGACCCGGAGATCATGGCGGCCCAGCTATGTCTTCCCATTTCCGTGTGGATCAACCTCTGTGACCGGGAACCGGAACAGGAGCGGGAGGTCATGGAGCTGGTGGAGCGGCACATCCGGCAGTTTTTCAGGCTCTATGCCCGGAAATGAGGGTGTGGCATTTCTATCCCCATGCGTGAAAGAAAAAATCGGAATTTGTGGAGGAATCCATATGCGTTCCTTATTGCAATCGACATTCAACACAAGGGTGTTGCCTACAGGAGATATGCGCTTTATCAGAAGCGATTGTCCGGAAAAACTGACTGACGAGGAGATAGAATGGCTGCGCCAAAATCATGTCACTACGATCATAGACTTGCGTGAGAAAAAAGAATACGAGAGGAAGCCTTGCCGCCTTGAAAGGGAAAATGGATTCACATATTATCATTTGCCTGTAACCGGCGGGGGGGATGTTCCGAAATCTCCCGATGCGGTATCCGCGGTTTATCTTGGCATGATCGATGAACAGATGGACAAAATCCTTAACACGATTATGAACGCGGACAGCAATGTTTTCTATTTTTGTGGGGCTGGAAAAGACCGGACCGGTGTTGTTTCGGCAATGATTCTGAAAAAACTGGGCTATGACGATCAGACGATTATTGATGATTATATGAAATCGAAAGAAAATCTGTATGACTTTCTGGTGGGTTATGTGAAAGAACATCCAGAAGTGGATATAAACACAATTATTCCAAAGGAAGAGAATATAAAAAGGGTGTTGGAGACGATACGTATTTAAAAGCAAACGAAAACTGTAAGCTTTTTCAATGGTGTATAGGTTTTTGCTTTATTTACAGAAGGATAAGGAAAATATGAACTATATCAGAATTACAGAAGACAATATTGAAAAAGAGCACATCTGCTGCGCCATGTCCGGCAAGCAGAGCGTGGCGAAAAAGGAATGGCTCAAGCAGCGGTTTGAAGAAGGTCTTGTGTTTTACAGGAGCAAGGAACGGGGCAAGTGTTTTATCGAGTACATTCCGGCGGAGAACGCGTGGGTGCCCATTGAAGCTCCCGGGTATCTCTACATCAACTGCCTGTGGGTCTCCGGCTCCATGAAGGGGCACGGGTATTCCAATGATTTGCTGGACGAATGTATCCGCGATGCCAAAACCCAGGGAAGAAAGGGCCTTTGCATCCTCTCCTCCGAAAAGAGGAAAAAGGAGTTTCTTGCCGATCCAAAGTATCTGACTTACAAGGGGTTTGCACTTGCGGATACCTCGGACTGCGGCATTACGCTCCAGTACCTGCCCCTCGCCCCGGACGCGGAGCCGCCGCGGTTCAGGGAATGTGCCAGACACCCAAGGGTAGAAGATGATGGGTTTGTCCTCTACTATACCGACCAGTGCCCGTTTACTTACTATTGGGTGCCGAGAGTGGAGGAAGCTGCCAGAGCGCACAATATCCCACTCAAGGTGATTCATATCACCGACAGGGAATCCGCACGGAATGTGCCCGCCCCGGTGACCACATACGCCCTGTTCCGGGACGGAAAGTTTGTGACCCAGAGCATCCAGTCCGACAAAAAGTTTCTGTCCCTTGCGGGAATCCGGCCCTGACAAATATCTGCAAAATAGACACATTCTGCTGAAAAAGCCCCCTATAACCAATTGGAGCTCTCCTGTACAATATAGAGGCAGGTTTCAAAAGGAGGTTTGGCAATACCCCATGCGTAAAGATCCCTTATGGCGGCATTCTGTTTGCGGCAGCCTCGTGTATGTTCCTTGCCGCGCGAAACCTCCGCATTGCGGAGGACGAAACGAAAAAGAGAATTCCCATGAAAACGAAGCGTGAAACCATTTCAAAGATTCTAATCGCGCTTTCTCTTCTGCTGATTGTCGGGGCTTCGGTATTTTTGTTCTGTTTCAATCAGAAGCGCTTCATCGGCAGCCGTGTCAAAAACCCGGACGCCTATTTTCTGGACATCGAAAAGATGAACGGGACCGATCTGCATACACTGGAACTGTGGAAGGACGATGTTCTTCAAATTCAGTTTGAAACGGAGAAAGGCTCTCTTTACATGGAGATCAAGGCTCCGGACGGAACCTACATTTACAGTGGAAACGGAAAAGAAACCAAGGATTTCACGGTAACTATCCCGGAAAGCGGCATTTACACAGTCATTGTGGAAGCCCGTCACGCAAAAGGAATCATTCATATTCAGCTTAAGGAGGGAGCATGATGGCTCAGAATCACAAGTGGAATATGGCAGATACGATTACATCCGCGCGGATGGTCTTTTCCCTTTTCCTGCTGTTCATGCCGCCGCGTTTCATCGGTTTTTTTGCCGTCTATACCCTTGCCGGCCTGACGGACGCGCTGGACGGCTGGCTGGCGAGAAAGATGGGGCTGGTCAGCGAGTTCGGCGCGAGACTGGACAGCATGGCTGACCTGTTGTTTTATGGCGTTATGCTGGTGCGGCTTTTTCCGGTTATGCGGCAGGCACTGCCGGTGACGATCTGGTATGCCGTGGCAGTCATTCTGATTGTGCGTCTGGCAGCCTATGCTGTGGCGGCAATCCGGTATCATCGGTTTGCCTCTCTGCATACCTGGCTGAACAAACTGACCGGAGGTGCCGTGTTCCTGCTGCCCTACGTGCTGGCGCTGTCAACCGGCATCACATACAGCTGGATGGTCTGCGCCCTGGCCTTTGCCGCGTCTTTGGAGGAGCTGGGCATTCATCTGTACCGGAAAGAGTACCGTGCTGACAGAAAATCCATATTCCACGGAAAAAACGGGGACACAGCATCCGGCTGATGGAAATGACGGCAAAAATGCCGGAATACGCGGAGATACCGGGAATTATAATAGGAAGGAAAAGAAAATGTTTGAACTACTTACGATTATTCTATTCATCTGGCTGCTTGGAAAAGCGATCGGTCTGGCCATTAAGCTCACCTGGGGTGTGGCAAAGGCGGCGGCCAGTATCCTCATGGTGATCGCCCTGCCGGCGCTGGTATTGTGCCTGCTGTTTGCCGGCGGCATTGCCCTGATCGTTCCCCTGGCGATTATTGGACTTGCAGTAGGCATTTTGAAAACCTGTTGAGAATTGGGAGGTATTTTATGCGTTATGA
>JAGASC010000372.1 GCA_017621905.1 Roseburia sp. | reverse complement strand
TGGATGCAATGACGGTCTTCGTTTCACTGTCGCCGGTCTTGGCCTGATATTTCTTGTAAACACCGCTGGCAACTGCTGTGTGCGTGTCAATGATATATCCTGTTTTTTCGTACAGATCGCGAATCACTTCAGAAGTCTCCGCTTCGCTGGTGTAGTTTCCATAGAATTCGGCCAACTGCGCCTTCATCTCCTGTGTGATCTCATACTTTCCTTCTGTTGTCAGATTCTGCATTAACTTCGCGTTCTTCTCCGCGTCATTTCCTGCAATGCGGTAAATCAGACGCTCTAAGTTGCTGGAAATCAGAATGTCCATGGATGGAGAACTGGTCAGCATGAACTCACGATTTTTATCATAGGTTCCTGTGGAAAAGAAATCGTAAAGTACCTTATTTTCATTGGAAGCGCAGATTAATTTTGCAATAGGCACTCCCATATTTTTTGCATAAAATGCTGCCAGAATATTTCCG
Organism: Roseburia sp.; assembly: GCA_017621905.1. Classification (GTDB taxonomy): domain Bacteria; phylum Bacillota; class Clostridia; order Lachnospirales; family Lachnospiraceae; genus Roseburia. The sequence goes on along the minus strand of JAGASC010000372.1, from coordinate 4,308 downwards.
AAATTTCCGGTAGGTACTACCACGTTAATTTTCTCTCCGCTGCCAATGACGCCGTTTGCGTACAGCTTTGCATAAGCATAGACATAATATACAATCTGAGGCACGAGACGTCCGATATTGATGGAGTTTGCGGAAGAAAACTGATAGCCGGCCGCATCCATCTGTTCTGCCAGCGCTGCGTCAGAGAACATTTTCTTTACGCCGGTCTGGGCCTGGTCGAAGTTGCCGTGGATTCCTACCACAAAAGTATTTTTCCCCTTCTGGGTTACCATCTGGCGCTCCTGTATGGGGCTGACACCGTTCTTTGGATAAAATACGATGATTTTCGTTCCGGGAACATCTGCAAACCCTGCCAGCGCTGCTTTTCCTGTGTCACCGGAGGTGGCGGTCAGGATAACGATTTCATTTTTTACCTGGTTCTTCTTTGCTGCAGTGGTCAGAAGGTATGGTAATATCGAAAGAGCCATGTCCTTAAAGGCGATGGTGGAACCATGGAACAACTCCAGATAATAGGCTCCGTCTGCATCCACTAATGGGGCAATCTCCTCAGTGTCGAATTTGCTGTCATAGGCAGAGTTAATGCAATGCTTTAACTCCTCCTCGGTAAAGTCTGTCAGGAAACGTTTCATGACTTCGTAGGCTGTCTCTTGGTAGGTCATTTTTGCCAGGTCTTCCATTGGTACATTAAGTGCCGGAATCTCTGTGGGGACATACAGACCACCGTCTTTTGCCAGTCCCTTTAATATTGCCTGAGAAGCGGTTACGCGCTCTTTGGCATCTCTTGTGCTTGCATACATTAATTCCATTTTTTAAATCCTCTCGCAAAATATTAAATAAATATATCATTCACATTTTCACATATTATATAGGAAATAGTTCCCTTCTGTCAATGTGTAAAAATATGAGTTTCTTCGGCTGTTGTTATTGTTTACTAGGTATTGGCTGTTTCCGCTCCGAATGGACATATATTCCATTCTGCGCTAGATTATCGGCTAACATATGAATTGTAACGTTTATACCCAGCCAATCAGTAATGTGATTGGCTGGGTATTCAAACGTAAATATATCTATTTTTGGTTAATGTAATTTACCATTCCCTCGCAGTCGATAATCTTCTGCATGAATGGCGGAAACGCCTGACCCTGATAGGTGGTTCCCTTTGTCTTATCGGTAATCACACCGGTGTCGAAGTTCACTTCAACCTCATCTCCCGCCTCAATCGCCTGTGCGGCCTGCGGGCATTCGATGATCGGCAGACCGATGTTGATGGCATTCCGGTAAAAAATACGGGCAAATGTCTCTGCGATGACGCAGCTGACACCCGCTGCCTTGATGGCAATCGGTGCGTGTTCTCTGGAGGAACCACAGCCAAAATTCTTGTTGGCTACGATGATGTCTCCCTCGCTGACATTTTTCACAAAATCTTTATCGATATCCTCCATGCAATGTGTTGCAAGCTCCTTTGGATCGGAGGAGTTCAAATATCTTGCCGGAATGATAACGTCTGTATCCACATTATCGCCATATTTAAATACATGACCATTTGCTGCTTTCATATATTTGTTTCTCCTTTTTCATAAATTTATATGTTGTTTTCATCTTATAAGCAAAGATAACTGCTCAGTACCTTCACAGTTGCATGCAAAAGCATTTTATCAAAACAACAAATCACAATTTTTTTGTAAGATGTTAGACTTCGTCCGGTCCGGATAATTTGCCGGTAATTGCGCTGGCTGCTGCGACAGCCGGGCTTGCCAGGTAAATTTCGGATTCCACGTGTCCCATACGTCCTACGAAATTACGGTTGGTGGTGGAAACGCAACGCTCATGCTCTGCCAGGATTCCCATATATCCGCCAAGGCACGGTCCACAGGTCGGTGTGCTGACAACAGCTCCTGCCTCGATGAAAATCTTGAGCAGGCCTTCTGCCATGGCATCCAGATAAATCTGCTGGGTGGCAGGAATGATGATTACGCGTAAGCCTTTGGCAACCTTTTTTCCTTTTAAGATGGAAGCTGCGATACGCAGGTCATCCATTCTTCCGTTGGTACAGGAACCGATGACAACCTGGTCGATTTTGATGTCGCCCACTTTGTCGATGGTCTTTGTATTTTCCGGAAGGTGCGGGAATGCAACGGTTGGCTTTAAGGTGCTAAGGTCAATGGTGTATTCCTCGTCATACTCTGCATCCTCATCTGCCTCATAAACTACATATGGACGTTTGGAATGCTCTTCCATATATTTCTTTGCCAGATCATCTACCGGGAAAATACCGTTCTTGCCGCCGGCCTCGATGGCCATGTTCGCGATAGTAAAACGGTCATCCATGGTCAGATACTGGATTCCATCACCTACAAATTCCATGGATTTGTAAAGAGCGCCGTCAACGCCGATCATTCCAATGATATGTAAAATGATGTCTTTTCCGCTGATCCATTTTGCTGGTTTTCCGGTCAGATTAAATTTGATGGCGGATGGTACTTTAAACCATGCTTTTCCTGTCGCCATACCGGCAGCCATATCTGTGCTGCCCACGCCGGTGGAGAATGCTCCCAATGCGCCGTAGGTACAGGTGTGAGAATCCGCACCGATAATCACGTCACCGGCAACGGTCAGGCCTTTTTCCGGCAGCAGTGCATGCTCGATGCCCATCTCTCCTACATCAAAATAGTTTGTAATGTCGTGTTTGCAGGCAAATTCACGAACACATTTACAGTGCTGTGCGGATTTGATATCCTTATTTGGCACAAAATGGTCTAAAACCAGGGCGATTTTATCCTTGTCAAATACACCGTCCACTTTCATTTTGTCCATCTCGTGAATGGCAACCGGTGATGTAATATCATTTCCAAGAACCAGATCAAGATCTGCCTCGATCAACTGTCCTGCGCTAACCGATGAAAGTCCTGCGTGTGCCGCAAGAATTTTCTGCGTCATTGTCATACCCATACTCGGTATCCTCCTAAATCTTTATTGAAATCCTTTTCTTCTGGCTTATCTGTAAGAAATTGTAACATATGCATTATTATAATAAAAATACATAATAAATATGTTTACCATAACTTCATTTCATGATATAATCCTAAAAGGGATAATATACGTACGTTATTATAGCATACATGGTAAAATTGTTCCAGCCTCGCATTGTACGTTATATAAAAAAACAAATCCGTTACCTGGACCACATTACGAAGCTCAAAAATGCTCAAAAAGACACAAGGAGAACTATTATGAACCAAAATCTGTCTTCCTACCGTATTTTTTATACCGTAGCCAATACCGGAAATATTTCCAAAGCTGCCAAGGAACTTTATATCAGCCAGCCTGCCATCAGCAAATCCATTCAGAAGCTGGAGGAAAGCGTGGGATGCCGGCTTTTTTCCAGAAGCTCCCGTGGGGTTGTCTTAACGGAGGAAGGCAAACTGCTTTATGACCATGTCAGCACTGCCTTCGAGACTTTGACGCTGGGAGAAGAAAAGCTGAAACGTTCCATCGAGCTTGGCATCGGGCATTTGAAAATCGGTGTCAGTTCCACGTTGTGCAAATATATGCTGCTTCCTTATTTAAAGGAATTTATTCGGAAAAAACCGCATATTTCTATTTCCATCAGCTGCCAGTCTACCAATGAGACACTGAAACTTTTGGAGAATGACAAGATTGATATCGGCCTTATCGGCAAACCGGAAAATGCGAAAAATATTCAGTTTGATTTTCTGGAGGAAATTGAAGATATTTTCGTGGCGACGAAAGATTATATCCGAAATTTACGGGCACGGGGCGTGCAGAAGAATCAGATTCTTTCCAGCGCTACTCTTATGCTTCTGGATAAAAATAATATGACTAGGCAGTATATTGATGACTATCTCCAGGAGAACCATATTCTGGTGAAGGATTCGATTGATATATCCGATATGGATCTGTTGATTGATTTTGCACGAATCGGTGTTGGGGTTGCCTGTGTCATCAAGAGCTTTGTCAAAGAAGATTTGGCTGCCGGTACTTTGGTGGAAATTCCGCTTGGAATTCCGATTCATAAGCGTGAAGTGGGATTTGCTTATCGTACCGGAACAAAGCCTTCCAAATCCTTGGCAGAGTTTATACGATTTTATCAGAATTTTCAACAAGCTGGAATTTAGCCACAAAACTTTTATATGAACACTGGGCATATAAAATAAACAACGAATTTTATGCCGTTTATTTTACATGCCCAAATAAATTTGAGGGCAATGCAAAGTTTTTTAATCAGCTTAAAAAATCGTCATCTTAAATATAAGTTCTTCCGTCTCACGTGATTTCAGAATCTTTATT
>JAGASC010000371.1 GCA_017621905.1 Roseburia sp. | reverse complement strand
TTTCCGTCCCCTCCAGGACAAAACGCCCCTCCTTGATCAGGGGGATGCGCACCCCGTCTTCCCTCACTGCCACAAGTTCTCCCAGCTCATCATAAGGGATGGTGATATCCGTATGACAGTTGTAATAAGCCCTGGCAGGATCGGTGGTCCGAAGTCTGGAAACCTCGTTGTCCCTGGCAATGATCTCCTTGCCGTCAGGATTGTACACCCTGATATCCTCCGCATGGGAATAACAGGTGTCCCCCACCGCAAAATGGGGGCCCATCTTCTCTGCGATGAGGATGGGCAGTTTGTTTTCCACACCGTACTTTCTTGCCACCGTATAGGCCGTAGTATTGGTGCCGATGGCAAATTCCCCCATGGGCAGGGTCTTATGCCGAAAAAGCACATTTTCCCGAACGAACTCCCTATTCTCCTCCTCTTTGGAATAATTGTCACAGGTATAGTCACTGATCATACCGTCCGAAAAAGTAATGGTAAGGTTTTTGTACTCCAGTCCGTTTAAGAACACCCGGCTCACAGAAAGGATACCCTCCGTACCTTTCAACAGAGGAGAGGTAAACACTTCTCCCACCGGAATATTCACATCCGCTACACAATTTTCAAAGATCGTCTCCCTTTCGGGGTCCTCTCGTCTGCAAAGCTGTACTTTCAGATCCGTGCGGTTGCCTTCCCTGCCCCTGATCTCACAGCACACCGCCGTATCCAACACATCGATCAGGGTCTGCTGCACCTTCCGGTAATGCTCATAATCCAGGGTATTGATGCGGATGACTTCCCGGAAAAATTCCCGGAAGCATTCCTCCGTATCCTCCGGCAGCACCGCTTTGATCTCCGGCGTGGGAAATGCAATGATGGTAAAGCTGCGTTCCTCCTCAATGATATAATTCCGCTGCAGCTCTCCCAACTGGGTGCGGTATTCCACCATGAGTCCGTTCTGTTCTTCGGACAATCTGATGTTCTCCGGCTTGTTCACCGGTTCGAAATCCTTCTCGCCGAAGGTCTCCACCACAGCCGGGCCCGCATACCCTGCCGCCTCTTTCCGATACTGTTCAAAAGCGGTGTGCATCACTTCCAGCCTGCGGTTATTATAATTCTTATCCAGGAAAAGTGCCCTGTCATCCTTATGATCAAACTCGTACTGCCTGTTGGGGCATCCCCCGTAAAATCCCACCTTGTACAGAGACGGATTGTACAGAAGGCTTGCTGCAGCGCGGTAGCATACAGGTTCCAGTCCCAGCCTGCCGAAATTTTCCACTGCCCTGCGCATCATAGGTTCGAATCCCAGCTGGTAGCGGATGTCCACCGTATTCTTGATGGACAGATCCCGCCCGGTCACCTCAAAGCCCTTGCGATACCCTTCCGTGTAGGTATCCGCCATAACATGAAGCTCCGATGCCGGAATACTTGTCAGGAAACGGGCTGTCTCCATCTCATTCTCACTGACATATTCCCCGTAGGCAAACAGATAACGCAGATCGGACAGATCACTCTCCATGATGATCTTAACCGCAAAATTGTCCTCCGGCACCACCAGTTCCCTTACTCTGTTCTCTGCGGCAACGTCTGCATAATCACTGAGGAACCAGTAAAAGATCCCGCGGATCTCCTGATAGGCGGGAAGCCTCTTTTCCTCCTCCCATTCATAGACAAATGCCGCATAGATCTCCAAGAACAGTTCGCCCCGGATCGCCAGCTCGAAAATCCTTCCTTCATGTACAAACCCGACCAGGCTGCGCAGTTCTTTATAAAGTGCTGACAGAAGCCCGCCAAACTCCGTTCCCAGACATTTTACGCTGTAAGCCGGATTGGCATAGCTTTCCTCATAATGCTCCGGCAGGATATCTGCATAGAGCCCATGATTCCTCCTCTCCAGTTCTTCCAAAGATGCCGTCTTAAGCCCTCCTTTTTCCAAAAAGAGCTTTTGCTCATCGATCAGCAAAAGAAACCCGGCCACTTTGGCAAAATACGCTGCAAAAGCCGTATCTGTCATCTGTTCTTTCGGTATCTGGCGAATCCGCTCCATGGCCAGCTCCCATCTTTCTTCAAACTCCTCTGTCGTTACTTCCTTCATCGCTTCCTACATCCTTCCACAATACAATATCAGTCCCAGGATTCCAAGTGCTGCCGCGTTGAACAGGATTCCCAACACGGGAAACAGGCGGAAATTTTCTTTCTCACGGACTGTCAAAAGCCCCAGTGCCAGTCCGATCAGGGAAAAGACCGCCGCCAACACTCCCGTGACGCCGTAGCCCGTCTTGGCCTCACCGCCTCTTTGATAGGTTAAAAAGATCACAATGCCCAGAGACGCTGTACTTATGATGCCCAGAATGGTGGACATGATCGCTTTATCCGAATGCTTTTTGTTGGTAAAAATATAATTTCTTCTCTTTTTCATTCCTTTTACTCGAAAAGGGCACTCCCCTTCGGAAATGCCCATTTCAACATCCTTCTTTAAAATAAGATCTTAGATTTGCCCGCAAGGAGCTTCGCACCGCTGATAATAAGCAGCACACCTGTGGCAACTCCGGTCACCACAGCGATCACGCCCAGCACAATATTCAGGGCACCTGCACCGTTCATTGTCTTATATACCTTTTCTTCCATCCATAACCTCTTTCTGCGCTTACGCACCATATTCCTCATAATACTTGTCAATGGCTGCTTTCAGGGTATCATCGATATACACCTGTCCTTTGTAAGGCTTGTTGTAAAGATGTTCGATCACATCTGCCATGGTTACGATGGCGTGTGCATCAAAACCATATTTCTCCTTGATCTCAGCCAGGGCGCTTACCTTGCCGCCAAGCCCCTTCTCCATGCGGTTTAAGGAAACCATCAACCCTTTGATCTCCACATCGGCCTGGGACTTCAGGATGGGGAAGGTCTCCTCGATGGACTTGCCGGAGGTGGTCACATCCTCGATGATGACTACCCTGTCGCCGTCCTTTAAGTTGCTGCCCAATAGGATGCCCACATCGCCGTGGTCCTTGACTTCCTTGCGGTTGGAGCAGTATCGGATCTCCCTGCCGTAAAGCTCGCTGTAGGCAATGGTAGTTGCAACGCTCAAGGGAATCCCCTTGTATGCGGGCCCGAACAGAACGTCGAAATCATCTCCGTAATTCTCATGGATCGCCTTTGCATAATACTCACCCAGCTTTTTCAACTGTGCGCCCGTCACATAAGCACCCGCATTCATGAAAAAGGGGGATTTACGCCCGCTCTTTAACGTAAACTCACCAAACTTGAGCACTTTACTGTCCACCATGAATTCGATAAATTCCTGCTTGTATGCTTCCATGTTGTTAAAACCTCCTGTATTTACGGGCTTTTTCAGCCTTTATGTTTTTATGAAAATGCTTTACTACACACTTTTTACACACTTTTGTGTATAGACCCGATATACACTACACACTTCTACACACCGCTACGATTACATTATTAACCATGCGCGGAACACTTGGCTTGAAGGTTATACAGCATCCTGATGTCACCTTCACATTGCTCTTTCCATCAAATGCATAGCCTCAAACAATGTATCCTCCGTTACGTGGCAATACAAATCCATTGTCAACTGTAAGGAGCCATGTCCTAGTATCTTCTGCAAACTCTTAGGCTGCATCCCATTCTCTATTGCTCTTGTGGCAAAGGTATGCCTGAAACAATGGGGAGAGAATCTTTCAAATTCCGGATGCTCCTTCTGAATCTGCCTGGTAGTTACGTCCATACATTCCTGTATAATAAATTGTTGTGTGGGACGATTATTCCTGGTTATAAATACCAAGTCTTTATATTCGTCCTGTGTATCTGCGACATGCTGCAGTAAAATCTTCTGCCTCATAATCCGCTGTTGTTTCAGAGCCGCTATCGCTCTGGATGTTAAAGGAATGGTTCGCTTGCTATTATGCGTCTTCGTATCATGCCATTCAAAAACATATTTTCTTTCTTTGCGGAAATAACACAATGAACGTCTGACACGCAACACCTTTTTGTTAAAATCAATATCAGTCCACTGAAGCCCCATCAACTCCCCAATACGCATTCCGGTCTCTAACGCAAGCACATACAAATTGTAATAAAATGTATCTGCTGCTTTACCCAAAAATAGCTCTGCTTCACTTACCGTTAATACCCGGCGTTCTTTCTTTTCTTCCTTAGAAATCACCGTATTTACCTGCTTTGCAGCATTCTTGATAAGCAAATCAGAGTCTATCGCTTTATCCAGCATATCGACCAGAATCTTTTTCGAATTCTTACGCTCGTTATCCGTATCTAATTCATTGATTGCCTGTTGTATGATAATCAGATTCAATGTAGTCAACTTGCGCCAGCCAAGTGCCTTCTGCACTCTGCGATAGTGCCCTGCGTAAGTTGTCTTGGTAGATTCCCTGCAATTCTTCTTGCAGGTGTCCATCCAAATCTGATACCATTCGTCAAGCGTCACATCCTTAGTCACGACATTGAGAGACTTTTCATCTTCGTACTGTTCGTTTCTTAACTTCTGCCTTACCTCATTTAACGTCTTCGCATAAACCGTCTGCTTCTTGCCAAATCGGTTTACGAACCGTCCCTGATAAAGACCATCCTTTCTCTGCGAGATGCCTTTACCCAATTCTTTACCATTAAGGGATTTACCCATTGTTGCCTCCTTCCCGTGTGTAGCACAGAAAGGATGCTGAATACCGTTTCTATACTACCACAAAACTCCAAAATAATCAATCCGTTTGCAGTAAGAAAGTCCAACAGTTCAGCCATAAGATGTATGATGTACAAATCACGTTTGCATGAATGAGTACGTTGTACGTCTTATGAGCGGAGCGCCAATCAATGAGCAAAATTAGCTGCGACGCAGCGGAAAAGCACCAAAGGTGCGACTTTGCGAATTAATTGACACTCTGCTGAACTGTTGTTGCCACAACTGTCAGCTTGGCTACAGCATCTGATTCATCAGCCACTTGTCCAGTTTGGCTTTGTGGGCATATAATCTGTTACCAATTCTGACGGTAAATCCATTTGCCGGATTTGTTAATAGTTCTCTTGCTTTGTAATATACTGGACGAGGTTCCTTACTAAAGGATAGTGGCGTATTATTTAATTTATATCCGCCGGTTTCGGCATCCCATTCATATGAATACATCACTTATACCTTACTTTTCACTTTCTATTTTTTCGGAGAACCATTGCTTTCTTTAACAGTTCTTCCACTTTCTTATAACGGCGATCCGTTATAAACCCACAATCACATAAATAATTCAAAGCATCCTGCTTTGTAGTAATCGAAGTTTTTGATAAAACTTCTGTTATTATTGCATCAAAATCTAAATATCCCAAATTTTTCTTTACAATCACACCACTAGCATTTCCCTTTGCAAATCCAAGAGATTCTAATTTAAACATTTTACTGAAACGATAGACATACTCTTGTAATAAATAAATATTCCAAGAATATCCACATGATGGAAACCTCATATAATCTACAATCCCTGCCAAAGGGATATAATCGCTACAATAAAACGCTATCGCATCATCCACGGCATCTACATCAAAATCCACCATTGAATCTGAAACAAAATCATCACCATTAATACGGATAGCATTAGAGTGCACCGCGTCCCAATACGGAACTGTTCCAGTATAGCTTGCCAGTTCTTGTATATCGTCAACTGTAAAACTCGAATGATTTTGGGCATAATCAGCGAATACTTCTTTGATGGTCATTTGTTCACCTTTTTTCGTAATGACGCCCGTCATAACATCAAAATCAGTCCGCAGATAATATGTTAAAATTCGTCGCAGACCTAATGTGCTAAATTTGCCCTCACATTTCCCATACAGTTCAATATCAATCTGTGGCAAATGTTCAATGACTTCATTGCATGTTATGTATCTGCTTCTTTCTAATAAACGCTTACAATAAGATTCAAGGACACTCCGTTCCCTCGGGCTGACATGTGCCACTTCTATATGGAAATATTCTGTTTTGCTATTCCCCAAAATCTCCGGGTTGTTGTAATGGATAACCGAATAAACATCCTCCCGATTCAAATGAGCCATAGCTGCATATATTTCGGCATATGAGCAAGGTCTGTCTGCTCTTATTAAATAGTCAATAACTTCACTAGCAATATCAGGCTTTGCTCTTTGACTATATGAAAAATATTTCTCACTATAAAAAAGCGGAGTCCCTTCAATGGTAAACTTTATATATTCCGCAAGCATCTCCGGGCAATACACGAACGAATTAAACATCTCTTTGTATTTTTTGAACAAAACATCGTAGAAAAGGATTTCCTTTTGTTCAAAATAATGCTCTATGTATTGGCAAATCGAAACTGCAGTGGTTCTGTCAACTATAGCTTTTGGTAGAAACAAGCGGTCATCAAAAGAAAAAGAAATCTTGGAAATACGACTTATAACTTCATCATCAGAAATAGCCTCACCATATCGTTCCTCAAAAAGATTAATAAATCTCTTTCGATCCATAATAGAATGGATCCGGAATCCTCTCCGAAATGCACTTTTCAGTATTTTTTCTTCCTTAGTATCATCTTTATAGGCTTTATCAACACTAAATTCAATCTGCTTATTAATCCGATATTTGCTATTGTTTCCAAATACAAAGCCATCACCCAATGCTTCAGACCAAGATGCTGTATTTAAGATTATTGCCGCCACTGCATCATTACATCCAGCCATGGATGCAATTTGTTCTGTGGTTAAAAAGGCATGCTTTGTATCTTGTTTAAGAATCTGGTATATATTTTTAATCTCTACCGGATATTTATCCTTCAATCCCTGATCAACCTTAGTCGGAGCATAATCCTCCTCTATAATGCTCTTGTTCTCATCCGCTGTTGCTTCTTTTAACACCAATCCCTCTTTAAGAAAGATTAGATACAACTTTGAATTGTTCTGAAAAAACTTATACAGCTCCTTATGCAGTACCCGAAAGAATTTATATTCCCGAAGAGCATGAGCATACTTTGTATACTGTTTTATACTAGAGATATCCCACATATTAACCACTGAAATTTTTTTATTCAGCGCATAAGCGGAAACATTATCGAACCCATTCACAATTCGATCTACAGCAGCTTCATCCTTCCCACTATTAATAAGCCATTTTTTAAAGGTACTTTTATAATCCATATCGTTCACTTCTTTTTCTAACGTATCATCTTCAATGCCAGCCAGAAACTTAGCCTGTCTCAATATCTGTTCGTATTCATCAGGTGATTCATTCTTGATTTTAACCACCTCATCAAACATTTTTGATCCAGTCTTATTTGTGGGACTAACACGACCAAATGCTGAAAACTCCATGCTTTGGAATTGAAATGTAATGCCATTGACATTTCTATATTTTTCATCAATATTAATATTCTGAGTCAGTGCCATTTTCCGCAAGCTTTTAGAGACTCGCACTATAGCATCTTTACGTTTCTCTATTCCATTTTCAACATTAAGCACCGCATTAAGAAGCATTGCTGCTTCATATATATTCCATCTTGGTTGTGCAACCATTTCCCGCCTCACCTAACTGATTTTTGTAGAGTCTCGCTTAATATAATTTCTACTCTTAATTCTTTCATCTTTAGGCTTCTCTGCATCTGCTGGAACCTCCCAATAACTTCCTATCTTGGTTGCTCCCGGTATCCTTCCCTCAGCACACAGTCGTTGAATACGTCTTGTTGTTATTCCCCATTTTACTGCTGTCTGACTGATTGATAAATATTCCATGTTTACCTCTCTATTCTCCACTCGAAAGCCACTCTACAGAACACATAAATATACAGAATATATTATATTCTCAACTGCGAACAAAGTCAATAGAAAGTCATCCGCACAACAGTATTCTAATGCCCTAAGCATATACTTTCTTGTTCGTGGTCAAATTCTCAATGCTCACTTTCTATTCATTTACTCTAGATGAATGTTCTTTACTCTGTTGATCGGACTCCCTATATTCAGCGTATAATAGCATTGTTTAACACAACGTTTTTCTGTTTCCTTAAGCTTTTGTCATTTCTTCAATTTCTATATGCTTTCCTAATTTTTCTCTGTACTTTCACTCCCAGCTGATTGTCTTATTACTATATTCAGTTTTACTTCTATTAGTTTTATTTCATTTCGATAATCGAAATCCTTATAGATATAAATTGAAACATCCGACCTTTTACTTTAATCTGGAAATTCCTCACTTACTGTAAGTTCCACAAATGGCATCTCTTCCCTGCGGTCAGACATGCCCGACGGGATGGCATCATATTCCTTCCCAAGTTCAGGTACACCATACAGCCAGATTTGTGTTATTGGCTGTTGTAGTTATAGACGCAGGAATGACCTTCCTCTGGTCGGCATACCTGCTTGAACATCCCCCAAGACTATGGCAGTTTCCACCACCATTGACAACCGGACAAAGTGGTGTTGAAGGTTATTTACCGACGGCGACGAACTCAAGGACAGTTTTGCTTTCTTGACCGTCGGGCTTCACATTGTAACACCACTTCCTCCGGTTCTCAATGGCAAGCCCCTAAAGGGGTGGCTGCTTTCCCCTCTGGCTCAGAATCTAAGAACAGCTTTGCTCCCCTCCACTGTATCGAAAGGGCAAATGTCAGTTCTTCCTCCTGCAAAGGTGTTTCTGACATATTTGTGCTTCTAACAGCTTTTACTAACACCTCTACAGAAATTCCCATATCACAAAATATCAATTAAGTGTCACTTATAGCTTTTAGATGTTCATATTTGACACATATTTCTTTTCTACTGTCAGGATGTTCAATTTAATGTGTTTTTGTATCACATATCTGTTTTACTGCTAATGCTGCTCTATAATTCTTTTCATGCAAATGCAAATTCCTTTTTGTGATTCACTTTCCGTAATTTCCCTTTTTCCCAACCGCTCAATCTGCGCAATTTCCCAATTGAAAGCAGGGTAGCCCATGCTCTCATTCTTTGTAGCAAGCAGGGAACAAAGTCCCGTAAACGGGCCCTTGTTCCCTGTCGGGCTCCGCCCAAACCCTTCCGCTTTGCGGAACAAACTGCGTGAATTATAGTACCCCAAATAGTTTATTGTACACCCAAACACCAAAATGACTATGAGATATTACACCCATAGCCACCTTGGTTTTACACAGTTAATAATATAATATTTCTAATTCCCTATCTAACAGTCACATACTTCTGACTGCTGCTATTTGGTCTGTCCGGTATTGTCATTGCTAATCTACCTTGTTCGACAAGCGGTTTCAAATATTTTCTAACCGATTTCTTTTGTGTATACCCTAACATATCTGCAATTTCGAGAATTCCTTTAGGCGAAGTGCAAAACTCCAAAATGCGTTTTGTTTGAGAATTATCCTCAAACAGACTCTCAACCGGGGTAGAGACTGGGGTACTAACTGGGGTAGTGACTGGGGTATTCTCCTCAGTTGATACCCTAGTAAACGGTATCGAAACCACAATCGAATTCTCCCGAAATTCATAAGTTTCCCTACCATAAGCTTCTGTTATTTTAGGTACACCTCTGCCGGTTCGCTCACTGATATGCAGCTGCAGGAAAATATCAGACAACTTCTGATTGACCGGAACTGATTCGCCCGCAAAAAATCCTTCCATCGTTTGTCCTGGAGGAATTGTTCCTCTGGACAATATTTCAATTCTATCACTAAACACAGTAATCATTGGTGCATTTCCGGATATCCATAAGTTGTGAACAAATGCATTAATGATTGCCTCTCTGAAAGCATCTGCGTCAAACAAGGAAATCTCTTTCCGCTCCACCTTACGATTCCGCTCATCTGCCTGGGGAACATTTAACACATCGCCATATTCAAGCACCTTATCTAACGAAAGTAATAAACAGGTATTCCCAAATTCCCTGACGGAATACATTGTGGACGCTTTATCGGTTCCATTAAAAATTGCAAAACGTATGGGAATATAACTGTTATCAGACAGTAGCTGTGCCAGCAAATTATATTTACCTGTTTCTGTCAGTAAGCCCATATTCTTTTTAAAGGTTCTCTTGTTTAGTGTAATGCCCTTTGATGCATAATATACAAATAATTTTTCAAACGTCAAATCTTGATACTCCGACTCCGTATTATTTATAGTCGGTAATCCAACACGTAAGATGTAGAACAGATTGGACTCTCTTTCCGGGTATTTGTTCAGATTCACTTTGCTTGATCCTATTCGCAAATACCGATTCCCATCAAAACTCGTTGGTATTTTTGACGCTGCCGGCACTACCATTACAACAATTCTTTTCCCATCCAGCGTTAACTCATGAAAAGAAAAATTATTATCCGGAACAATCTGTCTTGCAAGAAAATGCTCCAGCGGTTCGTTCTTAACATCAACTGTATAATCGAACTTTGTTCCTGTCAGTTCATGTGTATCATTATTAACTCCCCAAATAAGATATCCAAACGCCTGTCCTTCCAAAGCTGCCACATTTGACAGTGAAGAAATATACTCACCTAGCCCGTTCGGCTCATACCAGTTTTCCTTAAATTCAAACCAATTTGCTTCTCTCGGATAGTTAATTAATTCTCTGACAATTTTCTCTAAATCCATTTATATCCGCTCCTTCTGTATTACTCTTCCCAATACTCATATTCATTATCCCGGCACCATCTGATAGCAATCTCCCGATGTGCATTGTCCTGATAATTATGCCACTGCTTCGCAATCCCCATTCGGTTTACACCATCCTTAAATCTGCGGAATGCACCTCGCCCCCGTATTGCATTGTAAAGCTGATTCTGCATAGCTCCTTCCGGCAGGCTCTCCACAAACTCCTCCATGATACTGTATTCGCGGATTTCATACTTGGATGGAAGTCGAATAAATCTTTCCGGCTCCTCCTCTAACAGTTCTCTTTCCTCCTCGTCATCGAATCCGCCATACTCAGAAAACCAGATGCTTTCATGGGTTTTCAAATCATAAAAATACTGCCACTCGTCAGATGCAGCCTCCATAGCACCGATTACTACACTAAGCTTTAACCTGGGCTTGGCATTGTAACTATTGCTATGATACCTCAGCCAAACGCAAAGTTCCAGCACCTCTGCTTTCATCAGCTGATAGTCCCCCGCCACTTCATCGTAGAATAACGGTTTATCCGCTTTCTTCCCAAGTACCGGGGCCTGTACCAAACTCAACTCATCTATCACATCCGCTCTTGCAAATGCACCATTCAGGATGCTACCGCCTTCCAAAAGAAATTTAGTACCGATACAATTATGCCACAATTTATACAGTGCCAATTCCACATCAATCTCTTTCTCCCCGGCAAACACATAAGAAACGCCTATACTACGCAGATACGCCAGATAAGCATCCTCCACATCCTCACTAAGCACTTCCACAATATGGGCATTATCGTATCCAGGATCCTCATCATGAATAACAGAATCCTTCCAGCCCAACTTTCCATGAGTATCAAAAGCTACCGCACAAACTAAAGCATCATAGGTCGCAATATAATCTTCACGCTCCATCTTCTGCCCCTGAAATGCGGTCAAATCAGGATACCAGCCTCCCGTAAAGCTGCCCTCCATGGTGAGACGACCACAGATGAAACCATCTGCACCAAATTCTCTATGTATCTTATAATATTGTTCTGCTGCCTTTAATCCGGCCTCTAACTCTAAAAATTTTCCTGTTACTTTTCCATCAATGGATGTTACCATGTGACAAATAATGTATGGTCTGTTCATTTTTCGCAGTACTCCTTTCTGACTTTCCTTAAAGTATCCTCCAGTTTACTACCGCCGTTTATGTAGATTGAAAATGTTTTACTGAAATCCAAGGGCACATTTGCACACTTTTTTCAGCGCAATCTATTGAATAATGTTTCCTTTTCCAAATGACCAATAAACGACCTATAGCAACAGAACAGAAAAACGAGAACAGCCCCACACCGTCCTCGTCCATCCTGTCATTCCTATTCTTTTCAGGTGAATCCACACACCTATTTCACAGCGTACATCCACCCTCAGTATCCAACATCCTCGCGGTCCAAATCCACCGCAATCTACTACACACTTTACTACACACTTTTTGCATCAAACTACGTTATTTTACGATAATTTGCACCACTTTGCTTCCTTCGAATCATTCACGCCAAACCACCCGCAAATCCCGTAAAATCAAGCATTTAAGCCACTTCTAAGCTATTCAAGAGTCTCATGGAAAAGCACAAGCCTATGAATTCGATAAATTCCTGCTTGTAGCTTTCCATATTCCATCCTCCTGTGTCCATGAGACGTACCTCATTGATTCCCATTTTTTCAACATTGCTTTTAGTCTACCACAAAACAGTCCGCTTTTCAATCCGTTTCGGTTTTCTGCCATCACTTCCTGTACAAAAAAGACGAGAACAGTTCTTACAGGAAAAGCCCCTCTTCCAGATCCCCAAGCATCAGGTCCAGCGCACGGATGCCGCCCTCCGCAGTGTACCATACCGCCGGATTCTCCAGATAGACAATGTTGCCGTTTTTGTAGGCATCCGTTCCCATCACAAGCTCATTCTCCATGATTTCCCGGGCCAGCTTGGCCCCTTCTGTCCGGATTGCCGCATCCCGGTCCATCACAAAGATAAACTCCGGGTCTTTCTCTACAATAAACTCAAAAGATGCCTCGTTCCCATGGGTGGAAGTATCGATGCCGGCATCCACCCCCACGTTTTCAAAACCGATTTCCCTGCCGATGAGGGAACAGCGGCCGTCATCGCCCAGCATATTGAAGCTTCCGCTGGTGCACATTCCCACAATGGCACTTTTATCCTTTGCCAATTCAGACAGTGCTGCGATACGGGTCTCAAAGCCGGTCATCTTTTCCGTTACCGCTGCTTCCCTGCCAAAAAGGGAAGCGATGGCACCGGCATTTTTTCGTACACTCTCCACCAAGCCCAGATCAGCATCCGTAGCCAGATAAACAACGGGTGCGATCCCGCTCAAGGCATCATAGGACTTGCTCAGGCGTCCGCCGATGAAGATGACATCGGGTTCACAGGCCATGACCGCTTCCAGGTCCGCTTCCTTGATCGTACCCAGATCTGCGATCGCATCACCAGGTGTATAGGCCTGCAGATAATCCAAAGAAGTCTTGGCCGAGCCCACTACACGGTCCCCAAGCCCCAAACTGTCCAGAATATCCAAAGCCGCCATATCCAAAACGGCAATCCTCTGAGGATCATAAGGAACCTCCAGGAAAATTTCTTCGCCACTGCCGTTTAAACTACTGATCGCAACAGTTTCTGTCTGCTGCGGTCCCGTGTCCTCAGTGTCTCCGCAGGCCGTAAGGCCAAACACCATCATGGATACCAGTATCATTGATAATAATTTTTTCATATTTTTTCTCCTTGTAA
This sequence comes from Roseburia sp., assembly GCA_017621905.1. Lineage (GTDB taxonomy): Bacteria > Bacillota > Clostridia > Lachnospirales > Lachnospiraceae > Roseburia. Next base: position 2,875 of record JAGASC010000371.1, on the reverse strand, counting down.
GATATTTTAAATGAACCGTTGTCTGTGTCCGGGGCTCTTAATAATAGATGGACAGCGGCCTGCCGTCTATTTCCAGGATCTCAAAATCCACCTTGTAGATCTCTGACAGGACCTCCTTCGTCATCACCTCTTTTACCGTGCCGAATCTTGCGATCCGACCGTCTTTGAAGGCACAGATATAGTCCGAATAGAATGCCGCATAATTGAGTTCATGAAGCACCAGGATCACCGTCTTTCCCAGCTCATCACACAGACGCCGGACAATCTTCATCATATTGGTCGCATGATAAATGTCCAGATTGTTGGTAGGTTCATCCAGCAGGACATAGTCCGTGTCCTGTGCAATCACCATGGCAATATAGGCTCTTTGGCGCTGGCCGCCGGAAAGTTCATCGATGAACCTGTCCCCAAATGCTTCCAGCTCCATATAGGCAATGGCCTGATCGATGATATCCTGATCTTCTCCGGTCAGACGATTGCCGGAGTAGGGAAATCTCCCAAAAGCTACCAGTTCACGGACCGTAAGTTTCATCTGTATATTGTTGTGCTGGGTCAGGATCGCCAGTCGTCTGGCCAGTTCCCTGCTCTTCCACTGTCCCATGTCTTTCCCTGCAAGCTCCACCAGGCCGGCATCCTGTGCGATCAACCTTGAGATCATCCCCATGACTGTGGATTTGCCGGCACCGTTAGGGCCTATCAGGGAAAGGACCTTGCCTTTGGGGATTTCAAGGCTTACCCCATCCACCACGATTTTTTTGTTATATTTCTTTGTGAGATTCTTAATCTTCATGCCGTCCTCCTGTCAGTCAAAAGTAAATATAGGAAATAAATGCCTCCACCCACGGTAATGAACACACTGATAGGCACGGAATACGCAAATATGTGTTCCACCGTAAACTGCCCTCCCAAGAGCACCAGTATCCCGAAAAGCGCCGAACCCGGAATCAGCCGGCTGTGCCGGCAGGTCTGCAAAAGCTGTCTGGTCAGGTTTGCCACGATCAGTCCCAGAAAAGAAATGGGACCTACCATGGCGGTGGCAGCTGCAATGCACAGTGCCACTCCCAGCAAAAGCCGGCGGATAGTGCGGTCATAGTCCACTCCCAGATTGATGGCCTGGTCCTTTCCCAAAGTAATCACATCCAGCACTGCCAGTTCCTTGCGCAGGGCAAAAATGACCGCAAACACCACTGCCACAGACAGAAGGATGATCTCTGCATTGATATTGCTAAAGCCGGCCACCAGGGTAGAGAGCAGATTATCGTACTCATTGGGGTCCATGACCCGTGTCATGGTGGTCTGGATACTGGAGAAGAAGGAAGTCAGCACCGTTCCGATCAGCAGTACATACAGGATATTATGGTTGGTCTTTTGAAACAGATAGCTGTATAGGAAAGTTGCTGTCGCCCCCATCAACAACAGATCCATCCCAAACGCCAGATTGGCATTTACCACCAGAATGCTTCCCGTGCCCAAAAAGAATACCACCGCCGTATGGATCAGTGTATACAGGGCATTCATGCCCAAAAGGCAGGGCGTTACAATGGTATTGCCGATAATAGACTGAAACACGATAGAGGACCCTCCGATGGCAGAAGCAGCCACCAGCATAGCTGCCAGCTTGGGGGTCCGGATCTTCAGGGCATACCGGAATAATTTTTCATTGCCGAAATCCACGTCTGCCAACAGATAGGCTGTCGCCGCCAACAGTGCCAGAGCAGACAGGACGATGAGTTTTTCCCTGCAGGAACGCTTTTTTGTTTGTCTTCTCATACCGCATCCTCCTTCCCGGCAACCGTCTTTCTTTTCTGCCAAGCCGAATGCAGTCTGGCTGCATTCAGCGAAACCGACTTGTGCCCGTTCCTCAAACGGTAAAGAAGCAGGCCGATGAACAGGATGCTCCCCAGGATCCCCACGATCAGCTCGATGGGCAGCTCGTAAGGAGCGATCACCACCCTGCCCGTCATATCGCACACCAGCACAAAGATCGCACCAAAAAGCGCTGTATCTGTTAGCGTCCCCCGTATCTTGTCCCCCTTGAACATAGCCACCACATTGGGTACGATCAGACCGATATAAGAGACAGATCCCACCACCACAACAATGGACGCCGTGATCATGGCCGCAATGGTCAGCCCCACGAACAGCACCAGGTGATAGGGCACTCCCAGATTCGTGGAAAAATCTTTTCCCATGCCCACGATGTTGAAGTGATTGGCAAAAAGAAATGCCAGGATCACCAACGGTACGACCAGATAGACGATCTCATACCTTCCCTTCAGCACCATGGAAAAGTGCCCCACCAGCCAGGAGGACAGTGCCTGCGTCATTTCATATCTGTAGGCAAGATAATTGGTGATCCCCCCGATCACATTGCCGAACATGATCCCCACCAAAGGCACCATGACCACATCCTTAAACTGGATGCGAAGAATAAACCACACAAAGATCCAGGTTCCCAGGATAGCCGCAATAAAGGCAAAAATCGCTCTCCCCCAAAGTGTGGATTCCGGCCAAAAGAGCAGTGCCAGTAAAACGCCAAGCTGTGCTGAGGAAATAGTGGCACCGGTGGTAGGTGAAACAAATTTGTTCCTGCAGAGCTGCTGCATGATCAGCCCTGCCACGCTCATGCCCACACCGGTACAGAGAATCGCCAAAAGTCTGGGCAGCCGCGAAACTACCAGTATCTCCAACTGCTCCATATTTCCGGAAAGCAGTTCCTTCATGGTAAGGTCGATCTGATGTTGTATAAATAAAGTTGACACCCTATTCTCAAGGATTTTGATATATAATCAACAGAGAATAAGGAGTGAAACATTATGTCAACAAAACGCAAACAAAAATCTTATGACAACGAATTTAAAGCACAGGCTGTAAA
>JAGASC010000370.1 GCA_017621905.1 Roseburia sp. | reverse complement strand
CTAACACTTCTGAAGATATTGGCAATATTAAGGCAAAAACACATACTATTGCAATTATTTTCTTTAATTTTTTTGCTCCCATATTATTTTCTCCTAGATTTCAATATTGACCTTCTCTGCAGCATGAATTATATCTGCCATCTGTTTGCAGCAGAGCGAAGGCTGGTGGAGGGTGTCGGAGGCTTTGATGGCGCGTACGATGGTGCGCAGGACCTGGACTTTTTCCTGCGGTGCTGTGAGGCGGCGAAAAAGATTCATCACATACCGAAAATTCTGTATCACTGGCGCTGCCATATCGATTCCACGGCGGCGAACCCGGAGAGCAAGCTTTACGCCTTTGAGGCGGGGCGACGGGCGGTTGAGGCGCATTACAGACGGCTTTCCATACCGGCCCGGGTGGAAAATGCCCAGTTTTACGGAATGTACCGGACGATTTACGAATGGGAGGAGGAACCTCTGGTTTCTATCATCATTCCCAATAAGGATCACGCCGAGGATCTGGCAAAATGCATGAATTCGATTTTTGAAAAATCGGACTACCGGAATTTTGAATTTGTTATCGTGGAGAACAACAGCAGTTTGCCGGAAACCTTTGATTTTTATCATAAGATGGAGGCGGAGCACGAAAATGTGCATGTGGTCTATTATGAAGGTGGTTTTAATTATTCCGCCATCAACAATTTCGGTGTACGGGCGGCCAAAGGGGAATACCTGATGCTGCTCAACAATGACACTGAGATTATAAATGAAAGCTGTATACGGGAGCTGTTGGGCTGCTGCATGCGTGAGGATGTGGGGATTGTGGGCGCAAAGCTTTTGTATGAGGATGAGACGATACAGCATGCCGGTGTCGTGATAGGATTTGGCGGCACGGCGGGACATGCATTTATCGGAAAAGCACGTTATGATACGGGATATTTTGGACGGATTCTCTGCGCACAGGATTATTCGGCGGTGACAGCTGCCTGTCTGATGACAAAACGGAGCGTCTACGAAGAAGTGGGGGGACTCACCGAGGAACTGGCGGTGGCCTTTAACGATGTGGATTATTGCCTGAAAGTACGGGAAACCGGAAAACTGGTGGTCTACAATCCGTATGCAGAACTTTTTCACTATGAGTCAAAATCCAGGGGGTACGAGGATTCACCGGAAAAAGTGGAACGGTTTAACGGAGAGGTGGAAAAATTATTGTCCCGCTGGCGCGATATAGTGGAAAATGGAGATCCTTACTATAATCCAAATCTGACGCTGGATAATTCAGATTTCTCGCTGAGAAGATAAAAACGATGTAACTGTTCAGTACCTTCACAGTTATAAAACGATATACACATGCAGCTGGCTGCATGGCAGGAGGAAGGATTTCCCGGCAGGCGGGAGGTCATGATGGAAGATCGTCGATATATAGCAGACTAGAACAGAAAGAGGCGGATTTCCCTATGATGAAAGTATTCATTTGTCCGACCTGCGGCTGGATGAGGGTAGTATCAAGGCGTAAGGATGTGGAGTGTTACAAGTGCGGTGAAAAGCAGATGACAATGGCAAAAGTGGATTTTACCACATTTTCGGCCATGTCGGAGGAAGAAAGGAAAGACTATGCGGATGGGTGGATTTACATCCATCAGAAGTCAAAACGATAAGGGATGAAGATTACAACGCAGAAAGTAATAAAGGGATTGCGATATCTGAAACATTACGGCTTAAAGGAATTCTGGATCCGCCTGCAGGAGAAGATGGAGGCGGAAAATGTTCCCTATGAGCCCTGGTATGAAAAACATAAGGCGACGAAGGAGCAACTGTTGCAGCAGCGGAAAATAGCAGCTGGCTGGAAGGATGCACCCCTTGTCTCTATTGTTGTGCCTTTATACCAGACGAAGGAAGTTTTTTTGCGGGAATTGATCGAGTCAGTGCAGGCCCAGACTTATGGAAACTGGCAGTTGTGCCTGGCGGATGCCAGTCCGTCGCCAGCAGTGGCTGCCGATGGGCTGAGTACAATGCCGGAGGAGTTCACTTTTACGTATATAGGAAAGATTGTCTGGGAGTATGCCAGGGATGATAAACGGATTGTGTATACTCACCTTACAAAAAATGGCGGTATCGCAGAAAATACCAATGCTGCCATTGCTTTGGCGACGGGAGAGTGGATTGGGTTTGCAGATCATGATGATCTTCTGGCACCGGATGCTTTGTTTGAGATGGCGAGTCTCATACGAAAAGGTCCCAAAAAGGATGACCGGCTGGCTGCAACCTGTCCGCGAGCTGCGGGATTACGTTCCAAAGCGCTGGATATGGATGGAAGTGAGAGCAGGATTTGCCCGGAGACAGTGGAAAAAGCAGACATGGTGCAATATGATATGCTGTATTCGGATGAAGACAAGGTGGACATGGACGGAAAAACTCATTTTCAGTCTCATTTGAAACCGGACTTTAATCTTGACCTGCTCCGGTCCAATAATTATATCACCCATTTCCTGTTGGTGCGGCGCAGTCTGCTTGAGCAGGTGGGCGAAATCCGCAAAGAATATGATGGCGCTCAGGATTATGATTTTATCCTGCGCTGCGCAGAAAATGCCCGGGCCATCGGCCACGTGCCGCGGATTCTTTATCATTGGAGGAGCCATAAAGAATCTACAGCGGAAAACCCATTCAGCAAGCAATATGCGGTGGATGCGGGAAAGCGTGCGATTGAGGCGCATCTTGCCCGACTTGCTGTAAAAGGGGAGGTGTCGGCTACAAAAGATATGGGCTTTTATACTGTGCACTACCCGGTGGCCGGCGAGCCGTTGGTGTCCATCATCATTCCCAGCAAGGACGAGGTGGAATCCCTGAAAAAATGTCTTGCGGCCATTGAAGCCTCCGATTATCCCAATTATGAGGTCATCATTGTAGAAAACAACAGCGAACCGGATACGTTTGCATTTTATAAGACAATTGCACCGCAGGAGCAGGAAGAAAGGGGCATTCGCCGTTTTGAGGGAACCCTTGCCGGAGGAGGGCGCATCTGTGTGGCTGTCTGGAAAGAAGGTTTTAATTACTCTAAGCTGAATAATTTTGGAGCTTCCTTTGCCAAAGGAGAATACCTGGTGCTGATGAACAATGATATTGAAATGATAGGCACCACTTGGCTTACCGAAATGCTCGGCACCTGCCAGCGGCAGGAGGTAGGTATCGTGGGAACTAAGCTCTATTATCCGGATAAGACGGTACAGCACGCCGGAGTTGTAGTTGGAATTGGCGGAAGTGCCAGAGGAATCGGCCAGAATATGTTTATCGGCCTGCCGGGCGAGCGGGGAGGCTATCTGCACAAGGCTTCTCTTACCATGGACTACAGCGCAGTAACGGCAGCCTGTCTGATGGTAAAACATAATCTATACGACAAGGTAGGCGGTTTTACGGAGGAACTGGCGGTGGCCTTCAACGATGTGGATTTTTGTCTGAAAATCCGCTCCCTTGGATATCTTGTAGTCTATCAGCCAAGAGCAGAGGGCTACCATTATGAGTCCAAGTCCAGAGGCATGGAGGATTCCCCGGAGAAAGTTGCACGCTTTCAGCGCGAGATTGAATATATGAGAAATCACTGGATTTCCATTCTGAAAAATGGAGATCCATACTATAATCCCAATTTCTCCGCTACTTATCCGAATTATTCGCTGAAGGATATTATATAGTTCTTTCATGGCCTTGGCGAAGTTGAGACATCATTGAATATAGAAATGAGGGTAACTATTCAGAACAGCCCTATGCATTTACTGCATAGCACGCCGACAGGTGTGTCGGCGGTGAGAAAACGTAGAACAGCCATGAGCAAGCCCCCATCGCGAAGCGATTTTCATGGGCTTGCGGCCGTAACTATGAAGGTACTGAATAGTTACAAATGAGGTAAAAAATGACACAGACACAGCAAGTTACAGTTATTATCCCTAATTATAACGGGAAAGAACTGCTGAAAAACTGCATAGAGACGTTGGAGCATCAGACATATCATGACTTTAAGCTGCTTGTGGTGGACAATGGCTCCACGGACGGAAGTACCAAGCTGTGTTCTGATAAGCTGGACTTTGAAATGATAGCCCTTGCAGAGAACACCGGTTTTTGCGGTGCAGTAAATGTGGGCATCAAGCACACCACTACGCCCTACTTTATCCTGCTGAATAATGATACGGAGGTGGAGCCTCATTTTGTGGAAGAACTCCTTTCCGGTATTCAAAAATCTGACCGGATTTTCTCCTGCGGAGCGCAGATGCTGGATTTTCGCAGAAGGGAAATCATCGACAATGCAGGGGACTGGTATACCATCCTCGGATGGGCTGTTGCCAGAGGCAAGGGAAAGCCGGCAGCAGATTTTGAGAAAGAGCGGGACGTGTTCTCCTGCTGCGGTGGTGCGGTAATCTACCGGACGGATGTGGTGGGCAAAATCGGTCTTTTTGATGAAAATCATTTTGCTTACCTGGAGGATGTGGACATGGGATACCGGGCCAGAATATATGGTTACCGAAATTGCTATGTTCCGGGTGCAAAGGTATATCACGTGGGAAGCGCCACCACCGGAACCAGATATAACGAGAAAAAGGTGTTTTTGGCAGCCCGCAATTCCATTTTTCTGATTTATAAAAATATGCCGTTGCTGCAGCAGCTGCTGAACCTGCCCTTTGTTCTGACGGGAATCCTGATAAAATGGCTGTTTTTCCTGAAAAAAGGTTTGGGCAGCGAGTACCTGCGGGGGATAAAGGAAGGCATTCGCGGGTGCAAAAAATGCAGGAAGGTTCCGTTTCGAATGCTGCATCTGGGAAATTATATCCGCATCGAGCTGGAGCTTATTTGCAATGTGTTCCGTATCATTTTTGCTAATTTTGCGCACCGAAAGAAAAAATAAAGAAATTATTAAGAATTCCGGTTGGCAGTTTTGCGAAAAATGAGTTGTGCTTTTATGGAAATTATTGTATGATTATACTCATGAAGCTTGAAAATTAGTAAAAGGATGACATTTATGATAAAAGATAATCAGCAGCATTTTAACAGATTGCACGTATGTATTGATGCGCTGGTAGTTACCGTGGCTTATATTTTTGCATGGTGGCTGAAGTTTTCGAGCGGCATTCTGGACCATGAGGTCGGGGTACTTTCATTTGAATTTTACATGTCAGCTCTGATTTTCATCGTTCCCGGGTATATTTTACTGTATTATGCATTTAATTTATATACGCCGAAGCGTGTTCAGGGAAGAAGACTGGAACTGTCCAACATTGTCATGGCAAATACGGTCGGCTTTCTGATCATGTTTTCCATACTCTTTATTTTCCAGTCGTATTCAGACCGGCTGGGGAGTTTTTCGCGTGAGATGCTTTTTTATTTCTATGTCATAAATATTGTGGCAGAGGAACTCGTACGCCTGTTGATCCGGCGTTTTTTGCGCAACATTCGCAAGAGTGGATATAATTTAAAGCATATTTTGCTGGTTGGATATTCCAAAGCAGCAGAGCAGTATATCGACCGAATACAGGAAAATCCGCAGTGGGGTTATAACGTGCGGGGAATTCTGGACGACAATATTGCCCGTGGGACATGCTATCGAGGAGTGAAGGTAATTGGAAGTATTGGCAATCTGCATTACATTCTGCCCCAGAACAGCCTGGATGAGATCGCCATTACCCTTGGTCTGGAAGAATATTATAAACTGGAAAAAATTGTGTCGGAGTGTGAAAAGTCCGGCGTTCATACCAAGTTTATTCCGGATTACGGCAATATTATCCCTACCAGACCTTACACCGAGGATTTGCTGGGATTGCCGGTCATCAATATTCGTTATGTGCCGCTTACCAATACGTTCAACGCACTGGTGAAAAGGTGTGTCGATGTGATAGGCTCACTTGTATGTATCTGTGTTTTTTCACCTGTCATGCTGGCGACGGCAATTGCAGTGAAAGCAACATCGGACGGCCCCCTGATTTTCCGTCAGGAGAGAGTGGGACTTCACAACAAGCCTTTTTCCATGTACAAGTTCCGCACTATGTATGTGCAGACAGAGGAAGAGGAGAAAAAAGGCTGGACCCAGAAAAATGATCCCAGGGTAACAAAAGTGGGACGTTTCTTAAGAAAGACCAGTCTGGATGAGTTTCCGCAGCTTTTTAACGTACTCAAAGGGGATATGAGTCTTATAGGGCCGAGACCGGAACGCCCGCAGTATGTGGAAAAGTTCCGCGAGGAGATTCCAAGATATATGATTAAGCACCAGGTGCGTCCGGGAATGACAGGATGGGCCCAGGTGAATGGGTACCGGGGGGATACCTCCATACGCAAAAGAATTGAATATGATTTGTATTACATTGAAAACTGGACTTTGGGACTGGACGTGAAAATCCTCTTTCTTACCGTTTTCAAGGGCTTTATCAATAAAAATGCATATTAGGAGAAAAGATTCAT
>JAGASC010000369.1 GCA_017621905.1 Roseburia sp. | reverse complement strand
TTTTACGGAAGGTGACGTGTATCCCCGTCCCCGCTATTATGTTTCCGCCAAAGTTCTTGAACTGTTCGATCTTGCGCTGCTGGCTGATGGCGGTGCGGACGGAATCCTGAAATATATGTATGATTATGTGCAGAGACCGGATTATGAGACGGGATACACAGACAGACATATCCATAATGAAGCTTTAAGAGGTCAGGTCAAAGAGATTTTTGATAAAAAGCATCCGGTGGGTGTGAGGGCATTCAATGCAATGCACAAAGTGGAAAATTGGGTTCTGCCGGAGCAATGCGAAGAAAAAATCGCAAATAAGCTGATTCAGTCTCACCAAAGCGTTTCCCGGGATATTCTCTCGAAAAACAGTATTCCTACCGCTTTTGAGGACAGCGGCTATCCGGCGCTTGTCTGTGGGGAGAATGCAAGATACATAACAAGGGATGAACTGAAGAACGGCGCCGTACTGGATGTCCCGGCGGCTAAAATATTGATGGAATCCGGCATTGATACGGGATTGATCTCTGAGGAGACCTGTAGGTTTGCGGGAGAACATTTCACAAAGGAAAATGCCGGAATACACAACATAGACAATCAGGCGTTGAAAAAGATACAGTGCAGCGAAAAGGCGAAGGTGCTGAGTGTCTTTACGCCGGATGAGACTCCTGCCGCCTATCTTTATGAAAATGAAGAGGGAATCCGGTTTTTGGTTATGGCTTATGATCTGTACAATGCCGCGGTTAACGCAAATTATACCAATAATTATTACCGCCAGGCGCAGTTGATCGAGGCAATCAATTGGGTTGGAAAAAGAAGGCTTCCTGCAGTCAGTGAGAAGAATCCGAATCTGTATCTTCTCACATCTTCTGACGGAGAAGCAATGTCAGTGGCTTTGCTGAATGTATTTTTGGACGAAATATTAGACCCTGTTATCAGGTTAGATAAAAATTATTCAGAAATCAAATTTGTAAACTGCTCCGGAAGGCTGGAGGGGGATATGGTATATTTGTCAGAAATAGCGCCATATGGTTTTGCAGCCTTTGAGGTGAGATAGTATGAAATAGATTCCCTGAAGTTTTTGGGTACAACCACAGCTTTTATCCGCATTCTAAGCGCATCAATATACTAGAAGAAAGGAAGCATGTAGTCATGTTTAAGTATTTACATCCATATCACCCTGACAGTTGGGACGGGCAGGTAAAAAAAGGTCTTATCGATCATCATGCAGGAGTTCGTCTGGTTCAGGGAAATTTTACAGAAGATGAAGATAGATTTAATCGGTTTGCCGCGAAGGATGGGAGGTTTTACCGGATAGTAAAAGAACTCAATGGCCCGATGTATGTCGACCGCCTGCAGGGCGGCCTGCCGATTTATGATTATACCTATGATACTGCGCTGATAGAAGAGTATAACAACCTTTTAGGGGACGATTTTTATGGGTTTCAGTTTCATGAATGGGCTTCGAATCTCCGCAGTGATCTGGTGCATATTGCAAGTGATCCTGACTGTGACTGGACCGTGGACGGGATTAAGAAAGCCATTTATAAGCTGTTTCCATACCCGGACCTTCAGCTGGAGGCCCAGACGGCGGAAGAGACAGCCGAGATGGGATCAATCAGGACAGCAGAAGAATTCTATCATGCCATAGTGTCACTTTTAGAGCGCAGAAGCAAGAAATTCAGACTGGTTCCCTGTGACAGCGGTGCGTTGGCTTTCAAGCTTGAGCTGGAACACGGTATTCGGACATTTATGCCGGAGGTTGGTGCACAGACAGCGGATGCAAGACTGCAGATTTCTTATGCCCGCAGCATGGCAAAGGCCTACGGGGCACGCTTTGGTGTTTATTATGAGCCCTGGGGCGGCAGTCCCTTTTCCACCTGTTTTTGTCAGCGAGACAACATATGCGAGTGGGGCGGACTCACAAACGACAACTTTCCCTATAAGTCTGCCGGTGAGAATGGGGGAAGCTCCCGTTCTCTTCAAAGGAGAATTCATCTGTATTCCTATCTTTCCGGTGCAGAGTTTATATCGGAAGAATGGGGTGGAAGCAATACATTTTATGATTTTGTCGATTTTGAACTTACTCCTTACGGAATCGAAAAGAAAAAATTCTTGAGCTTTGTAAATAAATATCCCGAAGTTGGTCAGAAAATGGCACCGGTAGCGCTTGTGCTGCCGAAAGACTATACAGTGGTTTATGGGATACATCAGGGTGCCACGTTTGCGGATTATCCTGTTTTGGGGGAGGCGGGGAAAAAGCTAGCCCGTATAAAGGATACCATCTGTGAGGTCTTCAGCAAACCGGTCAGTGATATGACAGGGGATGAGATTGCTACACTGATCAACAGTGATATTCCCGATGCAGTCGATATGATTCACGAAGACAGCAGAACACTTGGTGAGTATGAATATCTGATTGACGCAACGGAGAACCCTGCATTTGCAAAAGAGCATTCCAATCTCTGTGCAATAGAAGACCTGCAGCAAATTTTTGAAAAAACGCTTCCCTGCAAAGTTGAGGGTGGACTCCACTGGATGGTCAATCAGTGTGGGGATAAATATTATCTTGCAATCTTCAATCACAGCGGTGTCAGCAGAAGTGTTGCAGAAGGAGAAAAAATAATACCCGGCAGCGAAAAAAACGTTAAGGTAACACTGCAGCCCGGCAGGTATCTGAAAGCATTGGAGGGATCCGAAGCTTCTATTGTGGAAAATGGTGTATATCATATAAAAATTTCGGGCGGTGATTGGTTTTTTGGCGAGTTCTAAGTAGTATTAACAAATAACAAAGCTATTCTTATACATAGAGGTAATATATGGATAGAACAACATTAAAAAAAACTGATTTACGGGTGTCGCAAATTGCACTTGGGACAGCAGATTACGGGACGAAGTACGATGAAACAGTGGCTTTTTCACAGATGGATACATTTTTTGCGGCAGGCGGCAATTTTATAGATACTGCACATGTATATGGCAGCTGGATTCCTGGCATGGGAAATGTCAGTGAGCGTGTGATCGGAAGCTGGATGAAAGCGAAGAAAAACCGCAGCCGGATTGTCATCAGTACCAAAGGTGCACATCCGCCTTTTGAGGACATGGCTAAAAGCCGTGTGCATCCGTCGGAGATTGTAAGGGATATGAAAGAGAGCCTGAGCGGGCTTCAGACAGACTATATTGACTTATATTTTTTGCATCGGGACAATCCGGCTGTTCCGGCGGCGGAGCTTCTGGGATGCCTGGAAGAACAGGTGGAAAAGGGAAATATCCGGTATTATGGCTGTTCTAACTGGCGCCTGCCGCGCATGATAGAAGCGCAGAAGGCAGCAGAAAAGGAAGGATTTCGGGGATTTGTCTGCAATCAGGTGATGTACAGTCTTGCGACAGCAGAAAAAGACAAATTGTGGGATCCGACGCTGGTAATGATGGATCGGGAAACCTATGAGAATCATCAGCAGGCGAATTGGAACGTTATGGCTTATATGGCGTTAGCCAAGGGATATCTGGTGAAGAAAGTACAAGGAGTGGAAGTAACATCGGGGACTGCGTCAGCTTACGAGACAGAAGCGAACCGACGGCTGGTTTCATATTTAAAGGAGTTGGAACAGGAAGGATATGCGGTGGATGAGGTATGTCTGGCATATTTGATGCATCAGGAACTTTTAACAATACCTGTAATCTCGTTTAGTAAGATGCCACAGCTTCAGGCTGCATTGCGAAGCTGTGATTTACGGCTGCAGAAAGAAATTATAGAAAAGTTGGAACAGCTGAGACGAGAAGAATAAAGAGAACATGGAAGTTTGATTAAAACAGCATGTAAATGAAAGTACGCGCAGCGATTTTTAATGGGTTTGCGGTCGTAACTGTGAAGGTACTGATCAGTAACAAAATATTTTGCAAGAGTTTGCGAAAGGATTAGGAAAGTATATGAATACTGTAATAGAACAGAACAAAGAGTGGATTGAAGCCACCTGGGAAAAAATTGATAAAAAGTTAAGCCGCACAGCGGTAAAGAGCCGAAATAAAATTCCCTCGACAACAATAAACGGCGTGCATGACGACAAATCGGAAAAGGATATTACGTGGTGGACCAATGGATTCTGGGGCGGTATGATGTGGCTGATGTATAAGGCTACCGGTAACGAAGAATACAGAAAAACGGCAGAACATTCCGAAGAGATGCTGGATAGTGCTTTGGCGCAATATGAATGTCTGCATCATGATGTTGGGTTTATGTGGCATCTTGTGAGTGGTGCAAATTATCGTATTACGGGAAATGAAGCTTCAAGCACCAGAAATCTTTATGCAGCATCCATCCTGTTTTCCAGATACAATATTGATGGAGATTATATCCGCGCATGGAACGCATGGGATGGAGAGACGCATGCTGGGTATTCTATCATTGACTGTCTGATGAATCTGCCTTTATTATACTGGGCTTCTGAAAAAATTGGCGATGATCGGTTTAAAAAAATCGCCATGAGACATATGGATATGTCTATACGCGATCATATCCGTCCGGACGGAAGCGTAAATCATATTGTAGACCACGAACAGGACAAAGTAGGTGTGAAAAAAATTTATGCTGGGCAGGGATACAGCGAGACATCCTGCTGGTCAAGGGGACTTGCATGGGCCATATACGGTTCCGTGATTTCTTACATTTATGCAGGCAAGGAAGAATATCTGGAAGCAGCTCAAAAGACTGCCAATTATTTCATCGAGCACTGCAAGAAGACAAATTATCTTCCGGTAGTCGATTTTTGTGCACCGGAAACACCTGTTTATTATGACAGTTCAGCCGGCGTTTGTGCCGCTTGCGGTATGCTGGAAATTGCAAAATATGTGTCTGACGAGGAAGGCAGAAGATATACGCAGGAAGCTATCAACATCTTAAAAGCCTGTGATGAGCATTTCTGTAATTATGAGGAAGATGAAGATGCACTGGTGCTGATGGGCAGCGGCAGCTATCCCAATAAAGAAGCTGATTTTAAGCAAATACATATTCCTATGATATTTGGAGATTTCTTCTTTGTAGAAGCTTTATTTAAATTAAAGGGAAATGACTTTCTTATTTGGTAAAATTAGAAGCTGATGTAATAGCAAAAAGTAGTACCAAGGGATTGTCGGTCAGTTCCTGTCAAGTACTTTTTAAAAAAAATTGAAAATGTTACAAGAGTTAGAGGAAAACAAAAAATTAGATAAAGAGAAAATGTAGGAAATTCAGGGCATCCAGAGTTTCCGAGAATACACATAGACAATAGGAGGACAAACACATGAAAATTATTCCGCATACCAGCGCCCCCTCGGGCAGTTACTGGTGTTCCTGGCGCACCCAGCGGCTGAGCGTTGCCGAAACAATCGCCCGTACAAAGCTGATCGACAGTTCATTTGACGGTTACTATGCCCGTACCCTGCGCGAAACCCTCAGCGACCAATGGCTCTTCGATTCTCCCGGCGTGCTGAGCAAATATATGGAACGTATCCGCGGCGACCTTCTGGTCATGCTGGACGATGGCTGGGATATTCCCTATGAACGGGACGGCCGATGCAGCTATTCCTCATTCGGATCCTTTGAACCGAACCCAAGCCGCTTCCCTTACGGCGGCACACCGGCCGAACGGCTGACTATCCTTTCGGACAAAGTCAAAGCCCTGGGTTATGCCGGACTGGGTCTTTGGATTCCTATGCAGGCCGCAATCGAAACCAAGGATAATCTGCTTTCCCTGGAGGAATTTACCGCTTATTGGGAAGAACGGGCACGCTGGTGCCGCCAGGCCGATATCCGCTATATCAAGGTCGATTGGGGCTTCCACAACTGGGGTTCTCCCGGCGAAAACGCACAGGAACACTGCATCGCCTTCCGCACCGCCATCACAGACGTTTTCCATGCTTACGCCCCCCAGGCCAAGGTCGAACACGCCATGATGCAGTACACCTTCCACGTTCCGCTGGACGCCGCCGGAGAGGATTTTGTCCGCCGTCTGGCCGCCCTCTCGGATGCCTACCGGCTTTACGACATCACCCCCTCCTTCAACACGGTCACTACCCTCAATCGGGCAGCCGAAATCCTTTCGCTCCATCAAACAGGAGGAGGTGGCTGTCTGATCAACAGCGGCGAGGAACCCTATATAGCAGCCACATTGGGCATGACCATGGGAATGATGTCCCATCCCTTCATTTCCGGTACCTCCCTTGCAGTTCGTCCCGTCGAAATGAGCAACGGCATTCTTCCCGTCCAGCTTCTTCGCTCGGATTTTTACGATTACACCTGGTATGAACGTGCTCTGTTCTGGCAGAGACTCTGCCCGCCGGTTCCGCTGGGAGACTGTCCAGTCACCATTTCGGACGAGCGCTTTACCGACAGTTGGACCTTGACCCGCGAGCCTTACCCCTATTATCCCCAGAAAATGCTGGACAGTACACAGACGCAGACCGCCCCTGCAGCCATTGCCCGGAATACTCCTCTGCCCCGGGCGGTATCCGACGGTCCTCTGCCCTACCTGACCGCCCTTCGTCATCCTTCCGCCGGCGCCTATGCGGTGGGAATGCTGGCTCGCACCATTGACGGTGTAATGAACTGCACTGCCCCGTCCGCTGCAGTGACCGCCTATCCCGGCTGCCCCGACCAGGTAATCGGTATTTTCGGCCCCTGCCGGCAGATTGACCTGGTATTCGACCAGCCGGTCTCCCAACGCCGCGTCTATCTGGGCGGTATGCTCGACGAGGAAGCCGCCGATCTGACCCAACAGGTTGTATTTCCCTCGCCGAATGTCCTGCGCATTCCCGGCGAATTGCTGAACAAAATCGGTTCTTCCGGCCAGGCCGAGGATGACTATTCCGATCCGGCTTCGGTAGTCAAGTTGGTATAAAAGAGAGGGGCTGTCGGGAAATAGATAGTCCAAGACCGGGGAGGTTGTAGCTCGGCTGAGTTACAACCTCCCCCAAATTTACCAGCTGTTGAGAAAAAATTAAAGAAATTAAAGAAATTAAAGAAATTAAAGAAATTTGAAAATTATGATTGACAAATCATCAAACCTTTAGTATCATTATCTATGCGTTACGGCGCAGAACAATATCAT
>JAGASC010000368.1 GCA_017621905.1 Roseburia sp. | reverse complement strand
GCAGGTGCATCATGATGTCCATGTACATGGTCTTTGGCATTATTTCCGGAATACTGCCTGCCATCACAAGAATATCCCCATCCTGTAAAGTGTCCAGTTTCTGGTAGAGTTTATCAATGTCCGACGAACAGATGGCAGGCCCCTGCCCATTAATTTCTGTTTCCTGTTGGGAGCGAAGTTTCACATTGATGCGGGTCATCCCCTTTTCCACCGGAATAAAATCGGCACAGACTCCCCGCTTTTCTAAAAGCAGCCTTAGTTCCGCTCCGGTGAAGCCTGCAAGAAAGCCCAGCGCTGTATTTTCAAATCCAAGATTTTTCAGGACCATGGAAACGTTAATTCCCTTTCCGCCGGGGAAAATTGTTTCCTCTGTGGTGCGGTTGACTTTTCCGCTGATAAATTCCGGTACATTCACAATATAGTCCAGAGATGGATTAAATGTCAGTGTATATATCATGTCTTCCTCCTGTCACGAATGCGTTACATGCTCAAAATATCCGGTACTTGAAAATTCAGTATCTATAAAGTCAGGCTATTTTGAAAACTAAGCAGGCAAGTGATTTGGTGTAGTTATTTTCGAAACGCTGTACTAGCATATGCGCGGCAGTCCCTCTCCCTGCGGTTCATCCAGGATGCGTCTGCCGCCGATACGGGTCTTTAAAATAAGTTTTCCCCGCTCCGATTCTTCTGCCGGCGCCTCCACTGTGCCGAGGATTGCAGCATTTTCGCCGTAAGCAGCGCTGCGAATCATCTCCAGTGCGCGCCCGGCATCCTCTTTTGCGACGATCGCCACCATTTTCCCTTCATTTCCCATGTAAAGCGGGTCTAATCCAAGCAAACCGCAGAAATCCCGTACCTGGGGATGTACCGGAAGCTTTGTTTCCTCGATTTCAAATTTCAGGCCGCTGCTGACTGCCAGTTCCTTTAAAACCGTTGCCAGGCCGCCACGGGTCACATCCCGCAGTACGTGAACCTCTACTTTTTGCTCCAATAACTTCGTTACCATGTCATTCAGCGGTGCGTTATCGCTCTGGATGGAATTGGTGATTTCCATGCGGCTGCTCAATATAGCTGCATGGTGATCGCCCATGTTTCCGGAAACAAGAATCACATCGCCGGGTCTGCTGCCGGACGCCTTGATATCCACTCCCTCCGGCACAAAACCCACGCCGGTGGTGTTGATAAAAATGCCGCCGTTTCCTTCCACCACCTTGGTATCCCCGGCCACAACCGTCACTCCCGCTTCCCGGGCAGTCGCCGCCATGGAGGAAACAATGCGTTTCAGCTGCGCCACATCGGCACCCTCTTCTAAAATAAATCCACAAGTTACATATTTCGGCACAGCGCCACGCATCAGAAGATCGTTGACTGTCCCACAGATGCAGAGCCGGCCGATGTCGCCGCCCGGAAATTCCAGCGGTGTCACCACGAAGCTGTCTGTGGTAATGGCAATCCTCCCGCTGCCCTCTACCACGGCAGAGTCTTCCATCTGGGAAAGTACCTCATTGGAAAATGCCTGCTCAAATATCTCTGCAATCAATTCTCCTGTGGCACGGCCTCCGCTGCCGTGCTCCATTCTAATCCGCTCCATACTTTTTTGCTCCCTTATCATTCACTTTTATACTATCATTGTAACTATTCAGTACCTTCATAGTTACGACCGCAAGCCCATGAAAATCGCTTCGCGATGGGGGCTTGCTCATGGCTGTTCTACGTTTTCTCACGCCCTATGCAGTAAATGCATAGGGCTGTCCTGAACAGTTACCTGTCATTTACTTATCCGTTTGTAAAATGCTGGTAGCAGCTTCCCTCATAAGACACCATGCAGGCCCCCTGGGGGTTACCGGGGGTGCACGCTTTGCCAAACAGCGGGCAGTCTTTGGGTTCCATCCGGCCCATCAGGATTTTTCCACAGCAACAGCCCAAATTTCGCTTCTTATCCACAATGAGTCCGGCGCTTCCGGCATCAAATTGTTTATATTCTTCTCTGAGGCACAGCCCGGAACCCGGTATCATTCCCATGCCCCGCCATACGGCATCACAGGGTTCGAAAAATGTTTTCATTTTCTCCCCGGCAATGGTATTGCCTTGTCGTTCCACCACGGAAGGGTAGAAATTTTTTACAGTGTTCTCCCCTTGCTCCGCCATACGCACCAATCCGTATATTGCTGTCAAAAGCTCCACATCCCCAAAACCGGAAACCGCGAAAGGTATCTGATAACGCGCTGCCAATTCATCAAAATAACTGCTGCCCGTCACCGCACACACATGCCCCGGAGCCAAAAATCCATCCAGCTTTGCCCCTTCCGTCAATAGCCACTCGATGGCCTTTGGCATAGTTTTTAAGGCTGTCAAAAGACGGATATTTTTCATTTCCTCCCGTATTGCTTCCTCTAGCAAGAGCGTGTACACGGGAGCTGTCGTTTCGAATCCCACCGCCGCAAAAACATAGGTGATTTCCGGATGTTCCTTCGCCAGGGGCAGCATATCCATGGGGGAGTAGACCATCGCCACTTTCGCGCCCTCACCTTTCGCCTCGCTCAGACTTTGGGTACTGCCGGGTACCCGCAGCATGTCCCCAAAGGTTACCACACAGGTATCCGGTTCCTTTGCAAGCGCAATCAGCCGGTCGATATAGGCCGACGGGGTGACGCAGACCGGACAGCCGGGGCCGCTGATGAGGCGGATTTTATCGGAAAGAATTTCTTTGATTCCGAATTTCGCTATAGCCGCCGTGTGGCTGCCGCAGACCTCCATAAAGGTCAGGGGCCTGCCGTTATATTCTCTTAAATAGCTGCTGATTTCCTCTACTGTCATGATTCGATTCCATTTCATTCATTAATTCCACAATTTCTTCTGCTTCCTGCTGTTTCATGGTCTGTATGACACAGCCTGCATGCACCAGCACATAATCGCCGACTTTTACATTTACCAGCCCCACATAGGCTTTTACCTGGTTGCCGGAAAAATCAACAACTGCCTTTCCATCCTCTATGGAGAGGACCTTTCCCGGAATTGCTACACACATTTTTTATTCCTCATTTCTTTGTATTATTTTATCACACAGATATGCCTGTCCCAGGCAGATTCCACCATCACCGCATGGCACTTGTTCATTTATATAAACCTGATAACCTTTTTCTTCCAGACGCTTTATCGTTTGCTCCAGCAAAATCCGATTCTGAAAGGTACCGCCGGATAGGGCAATCTGGTGGACGTTGTGCTGACCATGGTTCTTAAGGCTTGTATCTGATTTTATGCTTTCATTTACCAGTCGACAAATTTCAACGATGAAATCGGACACTGCACGGATAAATCCCTGGGCAATTTGCGCCTTAGGAACTCCCTGCTCTAAAGCATCCAGAATGGCGGCAAACAGGCTTTCCGTATCGCCGCAAAATTCCGAGCCATCCTGAAATTCCATCTCACAATTATATGCCTCCGGCCGCCTTTCCGCAAGCACTCTTTCGTCGGATATTCTTCTTTCTCCAATTATGCTTTTGCCCAAAAGCCCCTCCGAGCTCCCCATCGCATCCGCGGTATCATTTCCATGCGTTTTTACTTTTATTGAAAGCCCATAGGCCTGATCTGTTGTTGCGGCAAGGTTTTCCAGTCCAATCGCAGCCTCGCCCTCATAGCCGTTGTAATGGCAGATATCCAGCAAGGCACTGACTGCGTCAAATAATCGGCCCATGGATGTGGATGTGACCGTATTGATGTTGTGTTGGATTGCTTTTTGCACTATCTGGCTTCGCTGCTCATCCGTATATGGCAGCAGATGTTTCATTTCTCTAAAGCGATTTCTGGTTTTCTCTCCAAAAGATTCCATATAACCGTATAAAATGGTGTCCGCATTTCTGGCTCCCTCGTCCCCGCCAATCAGCCGAACCGGTTTTAAATGGGCAACCCGCTTCATGGATAAGCCATCCCAGAAAAACACTTCGCTTCCCCAAATAGTATGATCCCTTCCGTAACCGGTTCCGTCAAATGCATAGCCCAGCACCGAACCTTTTAAACCATGCTCCGCAATCACGGATGCCACATGAGCCTCATGATGCTGGACACGATGTATCTGTTTCTTGCTTTTTTCTATTCCAAAGGTCTCCGACTCACCATGGCTCCACGTTTCAACCCAGTTTGCAGTTTCCTTCGGTTCCGTGCATTCAGGGAAAGCATCCGCCAACACCCCTGCGGACAAGTAGCCGGGATGCATATCACAGACTGCATATTCCGGTTGAAAGCCAAAAAGTGTCTTCATTCGCTCTTTTTCCTTTATATAGGCCCGATAGCAGCCCGTCTCTTCCAAATCCCCTAAATACTGGCTGGGATAAGCTTTTCCGCCTCCGGTATAACAGAAGCTCGCCTTTAAATCTCCGCCTGCCGCAAAAATCTTTTTTTCAATGCCTACCCGGATAGGATTTGGCACAAATCCTCTGGCACGCCGGATGATTTGTGTTCTGCCGCGGACATCTCTTACAATCGAGTCATCCAGTGGTGTTAAAATCGGTCTGTCATGTCCTAATACGGCAAGCCTTACAGAAGATTCCTTCACGCTGGCTCTGCTCCCCGTCAACAAATCATCTGATGGCTGTTCTGCCAGATTTTCAGGTATCTCCTTACATACCCCGGCACGCTCCGTCATCCAATTCACCATTTTTTCGTTTTCCAGAATCAGAACCTCCCCGGATGCGTTTGCGCTTGTCATAATCAGCGGCCCCAATGCTTCCAGAAGCATGGTCTGAAGCGGATTGCAGGGAAGCATTGCCCCGATGTCCGGACTGCTGCCGCATACCTTCTCCACCAGCGGTCTGCTGCATGGTTTCTCCGTCAGTCTTCCGGCATTTTTTTTCTTTTTTAACAGCACAATAGGTCTTGGCGCAGAAACCAGTAAAGCTTCCTCTTCCACACTGACCTCACAGTATTCTTTTATGGTTTCCACGTCCGGAAACATTACCGCAAAAGGCTTTTTTTCTCTGCCTTTCAATAAGCGAAGCTGGCTCACGGTCTCCTCCACGAAGGGGGTACAGGCCAAATGGTAACCGCCAATATCTTTTACCGCCACAATACCTCCTGACTGCAGGCAGCAGATTGCCGCGCGAAATGCATCTTCACCCCAAATTCCGCCCCCATTTTCTTCCGCTGCAAAAAATTTCTCAGGCACTGACTCTGATCTTTTTTTGTTGCCTGACTTTTCCCTGTGGGCAGACTCCTTGCTGCAAAATATTTCCACAAACTGCAGCATCGGTCCACAATCCAGGCAGGCAATGGTCTGTGCGTGGCGTCTCACATTTCCACGCTCCACGTACTCCCGGCTGCAGGCATCACACATCGGGAATTTTTTCATAGTAATCGTGTCCCGGTCATAGGGAAGTCTCTCAATGATACTGTAGCGTGGTCCACAGGATGTACAGCTGATAAACGGATGCCGGTATCGTCGGTTTCCGGGATCATGTAACTCTCCAAGGCATCTGTCACAGGTTGGGAGATCCGCAGGAATTAGCGGGATTTCTGTTTCTTTCTCTTCCGGCAGCTTCTCACTTTCTATAATTTGAAAAGATGGGAACGACTGAAAAGCCACTTCTTCACAAAACAGCTCCTCCACCTTTGCGCCAACCGGCTTATTTATTTTTAACTTATACAGGAAACGCTCCATATTCTCTGCCGCACCGGATGCCAGAATAGTGACAATACCATCTGTATTTCTCACCCATCCGCCAATCCCGCATGCTTCCGCTGTTTCCGCAACAAAGGGCCGGTAACCTATCCCCTGTACCAGCCCTTTTACCGTAATTTTTTTTGTGGTCATTCCAATCAACTCCATATAATAGGAACTGCTCGCGAACCCTATTATCAATTTGCAGCGCAAATGCAACGCCTTTTATTATGCTCACTGGTTGCCCTGATTTTACCACATATCAGAGTAATTTTCCAGCATCTATAGCTTATCTCCTGTCTCTTGTCTCACCGAGACATTTTCACTACAATTTACTCATCGATAAACTGACATATGCAATGTAACAGCGCTCAGTATCACCTATATCAGACCGTAAATCAAAATGATGCTGACCCATGCGGTGAACAGACCAATCAGACCTACCAGACCACCAATACGGAAATAGTCCTTAAAGCGATAACCTGCCACCTGCACCATCGTAATCGTGGTCGTTGCAACAGGCGTTGCCATTGCCAGACTACATCCAAATACGCAGCTAAGCGCAACCGGCATAGGATCACAGCCAATTTCGATTGCCATGGGTACACCGATAGCCGCCAGCATGGAAACCAGAGAACCATTGGACATAAACTGGGAAAGCAAAAATCCGCTGAGCAGGAATACGGTAACAAGAATAATAGGATTTGCCACCCAGCTGCCCAGTGTTACCATCAGCCAGTCCATTACGATTTCACCCACGCCGGACTTGACAAAGCCCTTGGCAACGGCCAGTGCCGCACCCAGTGTCACCAGCGCAGACCACTGCATATTGCTCATGGCGTGCTGCCCGTCCACACAGCCGGTAATCATCAGAACCATGGCCCCGGCGACGGCAATCAATCCTAATTCCCAGTCAAAAGGCTGCACGATGAACAAAATGATACAGGTCAAAAACACCGTCAGGGAGATTGCTGCTTTCTTTTTATTCAGCGGATAGTCTTCCATCTCCTCCACGGCGGACGTCTCTTCAAAATCAAAGCACTTCACCTGCAGATCATACAGGAAAAACCAGTAACACAATGCGATCACAATTACCATGATCGCCGAGATGGGCAACGGTGTGAAAAAGGACATGGTCTTAGAGCCGGTCAGTTCCAAGACATCATTTGCCAGCAGCGGAGCGGTGCTTCCTGCCAGCGAACCGGTGCCTCCGATCAGTCCGCCCATTGCCAAAGGCAGATAGATATGCTTTTTTCTGATGCGACCTTTGGAAGCGCCGGACACCGCGGAAATCAGCGGCATGTACATGGCCACCAGCGCAGCGTTGGTAGAAAACAGGGAGAAAAAAGCTGCGGACACAAAAACCACGATTAGAAAGCTTTTTTCGCTCTTTCCCACTAATCGGAACAACAAACCGCCTAATTTCCCGGCAATGCCGCTGTCAAGCAGGGATTCTACGATAATGATCATGCCCAGTACCAGCATTACATTGGTGCTGGTAAAGCAGGCAAAGGCTTCATTGAAATCAAGAATTCCCGTAAAAATCAGGGCTAGCATACCAAGGACCGTGGTCACGGCGACGGAAAATTTCTCAGTGAGATACAAAATACAGGTACAGGCGATAATGATTAAAGTGATCGTACTTTGGGACATAGGGAAACCTCCTTTTCTTTTTCGTACAGACGCACAAAGCCGCCATTGAAAAAATCAATGGCGGCAAAAAATTATGGATTCCCTATGTTGTTTTTATGTACATACGTCGGTTATCCCTCTGTCTACGAGATTAGCTGACGGGTTAGGGGGAGGATTCCCCTTCCTTTTCATCGGATACACCCCAAAATTGGTTCTCCCGCTGTCGCTTTTTGCGCCATTCGACAATTGCATCTGAATTAAAAATATCTTACCATAAAACCCTTCTATCGTCAATCAAGCAGCGGCAGTTTGGTAGCGGCAGTTTGGCTGGATAACGCGTCTTTTTTTATCCGCTTCATTGACAATCCTGCCTTTCAAGGATAGAATAGAGAAAGGTTATTAAAAAAGATTGAGGAAATTTTAAAATGTTACCAATAGATATTCATACTCATACCGTAGCCAGCGGCCACGGAACCACAGATACCATTGCGGATCTGGCAAAAAGCGCATATAAAAAAGGGATGACGCTCCTGGGCGTTTCCGATCATGGTCCCGCCACTCCGGGAGCCTGCAGGGAGTCTTATTTTCGCAGCTTAAAATCAGCGCCGCACAGTCGTGCCGGTATTTCGGTACTGTATGGTGCTGAGGCTAATATTCTGAATGAGGACGGTGCCTTGGATTTGCCGGATTCGATTCTGGAGAATTTGGATTTTTGCATTGCCAGCATTCATCCACAGAGTTTTCGAAGTCCTGTTTATCACAGATGCTCCTTCTGGGATCGAAAGCAGGTTACGGAAGATTTGGACGCGGCACGCTTTTACAATACGCAGGCTTATGTCCGCGCTATGGAAAACCCTTATGTAAATATCATCGGCCATCCTGATGACCAGCATTATCCGTTGGATTGCAGACAGCTGGTAGATGCTGCTGCCAAAAATCACATTATTCTGGAAGTGAATGAGGTTTCTCTGTCTCCGAACGGTTATCGGGGCGATACGCTAGATACTATGCGCACCATATTAAAGCTGTGTGCTGCACAGAATTTGCCTATTTTGTTATCCAGCGACAGCCATGGCGCTGCCGGTGTTGGCGAGGCTCCGCTGGCAGAGGCTCTTGTTTCAGAATTGGGCTACCCCAGAGATTTGATTGTAAATTATATGCCGGTGGAAAAAGTGTGCAACCTTCTCCTCGACTTTTTATAGGATATACGTTCAAAAACAGCGAAATTGATGCGTTTATCCTGGGGTATGTTTATTTATAATTTCTTCTCCAACCACACCCAGAAAGAATACACAAAATACCCCCATAACAAAAACAGAAAAACGATTCCCCACATAGGTATTTCGGATATATAATGTCTCCCATCTACCAGATTCGCAACCCCCGGCATGTCTGCATAATAATATGCGCCTGCCCCAAAATTCAGGCTGTCATCCAGCCCCAGGTGATTGAACATAATATATCCAACCACCCCTAAAATAACTACACCAATTGCAATCTTAACCATAACAAGATAATACTTTTTCATTTCTTTTTTCATTCCTACCTCCTATGCCAAACGTCTCCTGCGTCGGCAGCACGATGTTAATTTCCTAAATTGCAATATTAATTCCGATATCAGGAGAAAATTCCCTCAATTACAATATCAGCTCCGGTATCGGGAAAAACTTTCCGGAAAGCAGAAGGTATACCGCCGCAAAGGAAAGTATAATGTTGACCAACTGCCCCACAATATACAGGATCATAGGCTTTCCACCCTGGAACTGCTCTTTCAGTTCACGAAAATTTGTATCCAGTCCAATACTGGTAAATGCAAGAACAAATGCCCAATTCTTGTACTGGCTCAGCGCACCGTTGATTGCGGCTACAGCCTCTTCCCCCACCAGCGGCTGTACCACAAAAGATGCCATCATCGATGTGGCGAAGAAACCAAGGATAAACTTCGGTAATCGATACCAGATTTCAGCAGCGTTGATTTTCTTGCTACCCATCCCATCATTCTCCACATGGGCAGAAAAGAAAATCGCAACCCCAACTGCCACAAAGCCGATCAGAATGTTCTGGATGGACTTTACTAAAACCGCTGCTGTCTGGCCGAGCTCACCCAACGCAGTTCCCGCCACAGCAACGGCACCGGTGGAATCAATGGTACCGCCAATCAATGCACCGCCCATCAGTTCTCCAAGCCCCACCGCTTCGATAATAATGGGCTCAAACACCATCATAATCACCGTAAATATAATAGAGATGGATACCGCCAGGGATAAGTCGGTCTTTTTGGCTTTACAGGACGCTCCTGCTGCAATGGCTGCGCTGGTGCCGCAGACACTGGTCGCTGTAGCCAGCGTGATCACCAGCGGCTTATTTTCCATCTTTAAAACTCTTGTTCCGAAAAACCACATAAAGATAATTACAAGAGGTGTCACAATCCATGAAATCCCCAATCCGTAAAGTCCAAAATTGATGATATTGGAAAATAATACAGAAAATCCCATAATTACCAACCCTGCTTTGATATAAAATTCTGTCTGTATTGCAGGTTTCAGCCAATCCGGAACCCCTATGGTATTGGCAAGCACAAGCCCTACTAATAATGCGAAAAAGGCCCACTCCAAATAGCGGTTGAAGGTATACTCTGCGCTGATGAATCTTACCAGCACTGCCAGCCCAAACAGTCCCAGAAAAGCAGGGACATACTTTTTCGCAGAGGTTCCTTTCCCTACATTTCCGACAGTGAACAAAGTGCCAAGTACAACTGCTGTCAGAATTAATTTTCCAAATAAAGCGCCTGTCATCTGCTCCAGAAAACTCGTTCCGTTTCCCCATGTCTCAAACGTCGCAGCACTAAAATCAAATACACCGGTCAACACACCAATTCCTGCAAAGACAATCACGATTAGACCAATCCAGATCGCCAGCCAATCCTCCTGACGATACAGGTCACTGAGTTTAAATTTGTTTGTTGTAACATAATCTTCTTTCTTTGGTGTTATTACCTCTGATTTTTGTTCCATTTTCTTCCTCCCGGGATTGTTATAATGTTTTTATTCCTACGCTGACTGTGTGATATAATTCCTCCTATCTTATGCTCTTCATTCATTTCCTACTTATCATATTATATTACTATGAATTGTTGTAATAATATATTACGCTTATTTGATGAAAAAAGAAATGCTTTTTTACGAAAAAAATATATTTCCATGCAATATTGCTATAGACAATATTACCAAAAATTTTGACAATTCTTGACATTTTAACCCTATCATATTAATCTAACTACAGTAATTTCCTTCCCTATCCCGTTTGCGAAACAATAAAACAATACGCCGGTATATGCCGGCATCTACTTGGTTCTATTCTCTTGGTGTTTCACCAAACATTCCAAGTACTTTTAAGTTTCCACGGCAGCACGTATTTCACTGGGAGCATGCTGTCCAATGGATGTTTTTACTGTGCTATTTTTGCAAATAGTACTTTACTACAAATTGACAATCTTTCCCTACACGTTTATAATTTCAATTAGGAAAGATGGAAAGGAGTTTCATGAATACTAATATTTTACCTGCTGTCTTATCCGAAAAATCAAATCATGATATGTTTAAGGAGGTATATACTATGCCATCCCGAAAATCAGACACTTACACAACCAATGATATATATTCTCTTCCTGAAGGCCAACGTGCTGAATTAATCGACGGAGTTATCTATGATATGGCTCCACCCAGTTTTACACATCAAAAACTTGTTGGTGAGTTCTATCGTGCACTTATGAATTATATCGAATCCCACAATGGAAGCTGTGTGGTTTTACCCGCCCCATTTGGCGTTTTTCTGAATGCAGATGACAAGACTTACGTGGAACCGGATGTCAGCGTTATATGCGACCCGAACAAGATTGACGACAGAGGCTGTAACGGCGCACCTGATTGGATTATTGAAATCGTATCCCCTAGCACCCAGAGCATGGATTACTTTATAAAATTATTCAAATACCGTACTGCCGGTGTCAAAGAATATTGGATTGTCAATCCGATGAAGCAGACGATCCAGGTGTATTCTTTTGACGGAGAGGAAAAAGCCATGCAATTTTCCTTTGATGAGGCCATAAAGCCCGGTATTTACGATGGCCTTGAAATAAGAATCGCAGATTTTTTGAAATAAATAAGCCCCTGTGCTACCAACACCACAGCGATTGTGCTTTAATAACCCACGTGGCTTAAGTGCATACTTTTTAGAGGAATTGTTTTTTCCAATTCCTCTATTTTTATGCCAAGATGTTCTATTGTCTTCTCATCTACCATATATCACGGCATATAGCAACTGCATCGCACAATATGTTTTACAATTCTTTACCATTATGCTACTTTTATCATTATAAAAAACAGATTACTAACAGGAGTAAAAGAAATCATGAAAACACATTTAGACATTCCCTACGTGGATCACGCCTCAGACATGCAGCTTCTCGACATGTATCTTCCCGACACAGAAAATTTTGATACTGTCATCTGGTATCATGGAGGCGGTCTTGAAGCCGGTTCCAGAAAAGACAACCCCCTCACAAAGCGCCTTGTCGAAAAAGGATATGGCTTGGTTTCTGTTGAATACAGAATGTATCCTGATGCGAAATTCCCGGACTTTCTGGAAGACGGAGCTGCTTCCGTGGCTTACATCCTGGAAAACATCCGAAACTATGGCGGAAGCGGTAAGCTTTTTGTAGGCGGATCCTCTGCCGGTGCCTATATCACCGCTATGCTGGCTTTTGACCCGAAATATTTAGATGCCTACAACATCAAGACAACCGACATAGCCGGATATATCATTAATTCCGCCCAGATGACCACACATTTTAACGTACTGCGGGAAAGAGGAATCGATACCAGAAGAATTATCGTAGATGAGGCAGCGCCTGTTTACCATATTTCCGAAACAACAGATTTTCCAAATATTCTTGTTTTTGCAGCGGACAATGACATGCCCTGCCGTCTGGAACAGAATCTGATGTTCTTAAAGACCCTTGAGATGTTCCAGTGTCCTTCCGAAAAAGTTCATTACAGGCTAATGGAAGGCTTTAGTCATTGCGGTTATGATGATACAGACGAATTTGCTGATATCATACTTCAATACATGAACTCAGTTTATTAATTCCAAAGGAGACCAACATGACTTTATTATTAATGAAACAGGTACTTATCATGTTCCTGCTGGCCGCTGTAGGATATATCTGCTTTCGCACAAAAAAAATCACCCTGGAAGGCAGCCGCAGCCTTGGCAATATTCTGATTTATCTTTCCTTGCCATGTGTGATCATCAATAGTTTCCTGGTGGAATACTCCGCCGAACGCCTGATGGGGCTGCTTTACAGTTCCCTTGCAGCTGCCGTTGTTGTGATTATTTGCATCGTTATTTCCAGATTATTTTTCTCCAGGGATGCCATTCTTAACTTCGCGTCCGCCTTTTCCAATCCGGGATTTTTTGGCATTCCTCTGATTGTGGCTACATTAAGTGACGGCGCTGTATTTTATGTGGCTGCTTTTATCGCATTTGTAAATCTGATGCAATGGTCTTACGGCGTTGCCCTGCTTACAACCGACGCAGCTGCAGCCAAAGAAAAGGGCAGCTGGAAAAAATATCTACCTTCACCGAAAAGGATTTTTACCGCGCCGTTTATGATTGCCTTTCTCATTGGACTGTTCTTTTTCCTGACCAGGTTATCTATGCCGGAACTGGTTTATAAAAGTATTCAATACATAGCCAATTTGAACACGCCTCTGGCAATGTTTACCATCGGTATTTATATGGCACAGACGCATCCGGGGAAGATGTTTCAGAAACCCAAATTGTATTTGCTTTCTGCGGTACGGCTTTTGATTATTCCTCTGGTCTGTATGCTTGCATTGCATTTCCTGCCTGCGGAATTTTCAGAGATGAAAATGGCACTGCTGATTGTGTCTGCATGTCCCACCGGCTCTAATGTGGCCGTTTATGCACAGCTGTATGACAGTGATTACTCCTACGCTGTGGAGACGGTAATTATTTCCACTTTATTATCCATTGTTACGATTCCGTTGATTGTACGGATCGCGGAAATGGTACACTTTATTTAATACAGCTTTGATGAAACAGACAGTTAATCTTTTTATCATTATTACATGACAACTTTTTCTGATGAATGTATCTGGTACCTATCACCACCGATTCGGCCAAATATCAGATATATGTAAATTACCTGGGGGCCTTTCCGTGTTTTTAACCGGATTATTTGTTTTGCGACAATAAATTGCATCAGAACACGTATATTCACCTTTTTCCCATTTTGTTTTAAGACCTATGCAACAAAAGTTTACTACAAATTGACAATCTTTCCCTACATGTTTATAATTTTAGTTAGGAAAGATGGAAAGGATGTTTTATGAGTACTAATATTTTACCTGCTGTCTTATCTGTAAAACCGAAGTATGATATGTTCAAGGAGGTATCTGCTATGCCATTTCCAAAATCAGACACTTATACAACAGATTATATATATTCCCTTCCAGAGGGACAGCGCGCAGAACTAATTGAAGGTCAGGTTTATATGATGGCTCCGCCAAATCGGATTCATCAGGACCTGGTCAGCCAGTTTACAAAAATAATCGGCCAATATATTGATAATAACAATGGTTCCTGTAAAATCTACCCATCTCCATTTGCTGTTTTTCTGAATGCAGATAACAAAACTTACGTTGAACCGGATATCAGTGTAATATGCGACCGGAACAAGCTTGATGACAGAGGATGTAACGGTGCTCCTGACTGGATTATCGAAATCGTATCACCGAATTCCCAGAGTATGGATTACTTCATAAAATTATTCAAATACCGTACTGCCGGCGTCAGAGAATACTGGATTGTCAATCCGATGAAGCAGACTGTTCAGGTGTATTCCTTTGACGGAGAAGAAATCTCTATGCAGTTTTCTTTTGACGAAGTCATAAAGCCCGGCATTTACGATAATCTTGAAATTAGAATAGCAGATTTTTTAAAGGATGCTTAGAAGAAAAACCCCGACAAAACACAAATCTATGTTTTGCCGGGGTTTTTCTCTCTACTCTTTTCACTCAGCTGCTTTTGGTGCTGCCTCAGCTGCCGGTTTCGTTTCAGCAGCTACAGGCTTTGCTGCCTCAGCTACTGCCTTTGTTTCAGCATCCGCTGACTTTGCTGTGGCAGCCGGCTTCGCTGCCGGTGCTGCCGCCGGCTTTGCTGCAGCTGGCTGCTCCACTACCGGTTTCGTCACCGTATCCACATATTTTTTACTGTCCGGTGTCTGATAGCCCGGCACAATGCTCAGGCACTTCTTCGGGCACTTCTCCACGCAATATCCGCACTGGACGCAGTCAAAGCGATTGATGCTCCAGGTATTTTCATTCCGTTTTACCTCAATGGCTCCCGGCGGGCAGCTGCGCATGCACATACCGCACATGATGCAGTCTGCAATATTAATCTCCACATGACCTCTGCTGCGCTCCGGATAAACCTTCGGCTCAGCCGGATAGGAGGTCGTCACCGGTTTGGAAAACAGATTTTTCATTACCGTCTTTGCAAATCCAAGAAATTGTGGCATAATTCCTTCCTCCTCTTCTCCTTAGCGCTCTGTACAACTGATACATGGGTCAATCGTAAGTATAAGCAGCGGCACATCCCCATACTGGCAGCCCTGCAGAATCTGGCTCAGCGCCGGCAGATTTGCAAAAGTGGGAGTGCGGACTCTCATGCGGTCTAAGAATTTCGACCCGTTTGCCCGTACATAATAAAATGCCTCACCTCTCGGCTGCTCAAAGCGCACATAAGCCTCACCCTTCGGGAATCCCTTTACCGGTACAGAAATCTCTGTATCCGGAATCTTTGCTACCGCCTGACGAATCAGCTCGATCGACTGGAAAATCTCCCCGATACGAACCTGACAGCGCGCAAAGCTGTCGCAATCCTTACTGGTAATAATCTGGAAATCCAAGTCGTTGTATGCTGCATATCCGGTCTTTCTCATGTCCACCTCAATACCGCTGGCACGCATCATCGGTCCCACCGCACCCCGGCGGATCGCATCCTCTTCTGTTAAAATACCTACGCCCACCAGACGGCTCTTTACCGTATAGTCATCCATAAATATCTGGGTCGTCTCTCTTAAATCGCGCTCCATATCATTTAAAATGGACACAAAACTAGAAAGCATATCCGCCGGCATATCCTTTAACACGCCACCGATTTTATTCACGGAAAAAATAACACGCCCACCGGTGGAAATCTCAAACATATCCAGAATCTTTTCTCTCAGTCTCCAGGACTGCATGAACAGTGCCTCAAATCCAAATGCATCTGCCAACAAGCCCAGCCACAGCAGATGGCTGTGCAGTCTGGACATCTCGGCCCAGATCGTACGTAAATATTCCGCACGTCTCGGAACCTGCACATCCATGATCTGCTCCACCGCGGAACAGTAGCCCATTCCATGCATAAAGGAACAGATTCCGCAGATACGCTCCGTCACGTATACCATTTCATTAAAATCCTTTTTCTGCACCAGACTCTCTAAGCCTCTGTGCACATATCCGATGGATGGAATCGCCTCAATGACCTTCTCATCCTCCATCACCAAATCCAGATGAACCGGCTCCGGCAGTACAGGGTGCTGCGGTCCAAATGGTACAATACTTCTTTTGGGCATCTCTATTTTTCCTCCTTTTTCAGGAATGGTGTTTCTTCATTGATACGGTACAGCTTGTCGTGGTAATCCACCTTAATGTATTCCACATCCAGGCCGAACAGCTCCCGCATTTCATTTTCATATAAAATGGCTGATTTGTATACACGGGAAATACTCGGTACCGGTTCGTCCTTTGCAACCACCAGACGATAATTGCTGATTTCATAACCGGTGGCAAAAGAATAGGTAATCTCATAATTTCCATCTACAAAGGCACAACAGATCTGCACCAGACGCCACATGTCATTTTTCTTCTCCATAATGACCGGGAGAAGCTCTACCATTTCGATTTTATATATATCTTTTTGAATTTCCTGCATTATTTTTCTCCCTTTTTCTCTAACGCCTTGTTCTTTAGGTGCGCCTCATGCTTCTCCTGGAACAGAGCTACCGCCTTGACTACACCATCGATAATGGATTCCGGTCTGGCAGCACAGCCCGGCACATAAATATCCACCGGAATTACAGTGTCCACACCGCCCTTAATATTATAACATTCCTTAAAAATACCGCCGGTGCAGGCACAGGTTCCCACTGCAACTACGACCTTTGGCTTTGGCATCTGTTCGTAAATCTGCTTCACTACCTCTTCATTCTGGCTGTTGATGCCCCCGGTAATCAGAAAAATATCTGCATGCATGGGATTTCCGGTATT